>JAYTZE010000501.1:0-6159 GCA_043742385.1 Ilumatobacteraceae bacterium | reverse complement strand
CGAATGCGCACTGGGATCTTGGCCGGGGCCGTGTCATGAACGGCACGGAGGCGATCATCGAATACTGGGTGGGCGCGGTCGACAGCTTCGATGCGATCGTGCAACTCGCCCACAACGGTCAGGCCACGATCGATGGCGACAACGCCACGGGTCGCTGGTACATCAGCGAGCACACACAACGCCGAGATGGCACCACCGGGCTTCTGCTGGCCTACTACGACGACACCTATACCGTTGTCGAGGGCCAGTGGCGATTCGCCAGCCGGGCAATCACCATCTTGTATCGCGGCCCCGCAGACCTCAGTGCGGCGTTCTCACCGGTTGCATAGCCGTCAGCGCACCGCTCGCTTGTATCGCTACGCCAGCAACGTGCCGCCATGCACGTCGAGGATCGCACCGTTGATTCCCCCACCCTCGTTCGACGCCACCAGAACGGCCATGGCGGCAACTTCTTCGACCGTGTTCAGCCGCTTGATCGATGATTCCTGCGCGTAGCCGTCGAGGAAGGCCTCGTAGGTCGTGCCCATGGCGACCGCGGCCTGCGGTCCCGCTGTCTTCATGATGTCGGTCTCGATAGCTCCTGGGCAGATGGCATTGCACGTGATCCCGACCGCGCCGTATTCGAAGGCGACTGCCCGTGTCAGTCCGTTGATGGCGTGCTTGTTGGTGATGTAGTGCGAGACCATTGCCTTGTTGGCGTGGCGTCCTTCGACCGAGGAGATGTTGATGATGCGACCCCATCCGCTGCCCTCCATCTTCTGCAGAGCGCGTCGCGTGCCGTAGAACGTGGCGTTGAGGCACCAGTCGAGGCATTCCAGCCAGGCCTCGTCCGACATCCGTCCGACCGGGGCGAACCCGCCCGAACCACCAGCGTTGTTGACCAGGATGTCGATCTTGCCGAACTTGTCGACCGTGCCATCGATCAGCGCGTTGATGTCGGTCTGGCTTCGTACATCGCCAGCGATGAAGTGAGCGTTGTCGCCGGCATTCATCTCGGCCAGCGCTTCGAGCCCCTTTTCCGGCGACTTGCCGTTGATCACGACCTTGGCGCCCTCGGCCAGGAATGCCTCGGCGATTCCCCGTCCGATCCCCCTGGTGCCACCGGTGATTGCGGCTACTCGACCTTCCAGCCTCATGATCAATTTCCTTTCACGTCAAAGAAATCTCCTGCGGCGGTCATGGTATTCGAGCAGCTCATATCAGGGTCCAACCGCCGTCGACCACCAACGAGTGTCCCGTGACATAGTCGGCCATCGGCGAGCACAGGTACAGCACTGCATGAGCGATATCAGCCGGCGTCCCCTTGCGCCCGAGTGGGATGTTGGCCGAACGCTGACGCATCAGCGGGCCCATCAGGCCTGACCGCGACGAGTCCTCGGGCCACAGCGGCGGCAACTCACCTGCGTGAATCTTGTCGAGTGTCGCCACGGGCACATTGCCAGGTGCGACGTCGTTGACGCGGATTCCGTGGGGCGCAAGGTCGACAGCCAGCGAGCGGGTGAATTGCATGACGGCAGCCTTCGCCGAGTCGTATCCCGTGCCGAGACAGGGCAGCAGCCCATCGACCGAGGAGATGTTGACGATCGAACCCGCTCGTCCACCGGCGACCATCGCCTGTGCGGCGGCTTTCGAGCAGTTGAACACACCGGCATAGTTGACGTCGATCGACCGTCGCCAGGATTCGTGCGACTGGTCGAGGATGCTGCCGGCTTCGCGGAATGTGCCGGCATTGTTGGCCAGAATGTCGAGGCCGGCGATCGCAGCCAGCACGCGGGACGCTGCAATGGCGTCGGTGACGTCGAGTTCAACGGCGAGCCCACCGATCTCGGCGGCGACACGCCCGGCGCCGTCCATGTCGATGTCGCCGATCACCACGTGCGCGCCGGCGGCCGCCAGCACACGTGCAATCCCTTCACCGATACCGGTTGCCCCACCGGTGACCATGGCGACTCGGCCTTCGAGCGACAACAATCCCGCGAGATACGCGGGATCTGTCATGGCAGGGCGATGATGGTGACAGTGCCGTTACTTCCATCGACGGTGATGGTTGCGCCGTCGGGGATCCTTCGGGTGGCATCGGGGATCGACGGCACGCACGGGATTCCCAGTTCCCGACTGACGATTACCGCATGCGTACCGACTGCACCAACATTGGTGATGACCGCGCCGGCGCTGAGGAACAGCGGCGTCCAGGCAGGGTCGGTTTGCGGGGCGATCAGGATGTCGTCGACCTCGAGACGGAACGGGTCCGACAGGTCGAGCAGCACCCGGGCAATACCCGTGGCGACGCCGGGGGAACCGGCGACGCCCTTCAACACATCGCCGACCTTGACCTGCATGATGGTCATCTCGCTCTTGCGCTGCCACTGCGACAGGGACGGCGCGACCTTGTCGACGATGTACGGCGGCTCCAGGTCGTACAGCGACAGGTAGTCGACCTCGCGTTCGGCGAGGAGGCCCTTGAAGGCTGCGGGATTGTCCATGTACGCGTCGACCTCGTTGGCCAACAGCATGCATATCTGTCGTTTGTGGGCGAGATGGCCGGCATCGACCATCCGTTGGCCGATCTCGTAGAAGCACATGCGTACTTCGGCAATGGTGCGGATGTTGTTGCACTTGCAACGTTCACGAGCGACCATGAACACGCCAGCCGAGTGCAATGCTGCGTTGAACGTTGCGAGCGCTTCAGGGTTGTCGGCGAACAGGGTGCGGAAGTGTTCCGTCAGCCGTTCGCGTTCGGCGGCGCCCGAAGCCTCGCCTCGAACGGGATCGGCGTCGTCATCGGCCAGGCGAAGGCGCTCGATCGACGACAGCACGAGGTCGGGCCTGGTCTCATAGCTCCACGAGTAGATGTCGTACTCGTTGGGGCCACGGCTGCCGTGCTCGTAGATGAAGTCGTCGACCTCGGCGAGAAAGTGCGCTGCGTCGGCGTCAGCCGAGCCGCGCAGGCGGTCGAGCAAGCCGACGATGCCCTTGTCGAACTCTGCGCTCAACGTGGCTGAGTTGCGTATGAGGCGCGAAAGCTTGAACATCTGACCGGCGATCTGGGCCGAGTCGACGTCTCCAACTCCGGTGATGAGCTTCGTGGTCGCTGTCGGGTCGATCTCGCCGGTCAGGGCGGTCAGGACCGCGGGCCCGACGCTGCCACCGAGGGATGCCCACACAACCTGCGAGAACATCGCCCGCATGTGGCGCTGCAACATTCGCGCCCTGGCGACGAGTTGGTCATTCGACTGTGAGGAGAGGTCGGGGCGGCTGTCGCGACACGCCTTGGCTTCGTGCTTCTGCAGATCGATCTCCGGCACCGAATCGGTCGACATGATCCAGCCCATCGTGTTCGCCAACTTCTCGCTGTGGCGCGGTGAGATGTGCCACGGCAACTCCACATACGGCGGAATGTCTTGAGTGTTGTCGAAGTACGCATTGTCGATCGCCTGCCAACCAGCGCCCGAACGAACACCGAACAGGCGCGCTTGGGTCAACGAGTTGTAGAAGTACCCGCCGAACATGCCGAAGGTCTCTGGTGGCGTGCCGTATTCGCTGCGGTCGAAGACACCCATCGCCTCGAACCCGTCGACGCAGCCGACCACCATGCCGGGCACGCAACAGAACGTCCAGCCCAGTGGGCTCACCGGGTCGGCCAGCACCTCGCCTGCGTTGCCCCGCGTGTAGTTGGGAAATCGCTCGGTTGGGGTGGTATCCGTAATCCAGCGATCGCCAAGCATCTCTGAAACCCCCCAGGGTGGTGCCAGCCGGTGGTGCCGACAACGACGACGGACTCTACGCTGCCGCGACCGGCCGAGCAATCTAGGAGGCGTCGAATGCTGCTAGGGATGGATGAGTATCCCTACCACCAATTCACCAATACCTTCGCCGCCGTGGCAGGCAGCGACCCGCAGTGGAACGACGGTCACTACGTCACACTCTGCGATGCGGAAGGGCTCGTTTGTCTCACGTCGAATGTGCGCCTTTACCAGAACAACGATGTGCTCGATGGCTTCGTCTGCCTGCGCTACGACCGCCAGCAGTACAACATCCGCCTGTCGCGGCGCTTGCGGCCAGACATGGACCACCTCGGCGTCGGGCCGCTGCGGATCGAACTGGTCGAGCCGATGCACACCTTGCGAATGGTGCTCGACGACAACGACATGCTCGGTGATCAGGGCATCTCGCTCGACGTGATGTGCCGCACGACGGCCGGCCCGCATCTCGACCCGATCGAGGTCACCCGTCTCGACGGTCGATTGATCAGCGAGCGAGCCACTTACGAGGTGACGGGCGAATGCACCGGGTGGGTCAGCGTCGGTGGTCGGCGAATCGAATTGACGACGGCATCGTTCTTTCGCAATCATTCGTGGGGATATCAGCCAGGTCGCGGCGGTGCCCGAGCCGGAGCGCCGGCGGGTGGTCCGCGGCGAATGCCTGGCGTTCGCCAATGGGTGCTGTTTCACATGCCCGATCACGGCGGCTACTACTTCACCGACCCGCGGCCGCGCCCCGCGTCCGGCAAGGGTGCGATCTTGATCGGCGCCCGGTCGATCGCCGTGCAGTCCATCACGCACGACCTGCAGTTCTACGAGGGCGGCCGCCGATTGCGGTCAGGCACCTTCGAACTGCTCGACGAAGCAGGACAGTCGCGCTCGTACACCATCGAGGATCTCGGCTGGGTCTACTGCCAAGGCGGTGGTTACTTCGGCGGCTTCAACGACGGCCTCGGCCAGGGCGTGTACCGCGGCGACTATCACGAGGAAGGCGAGGTGTGGGACGTGTCGCACCCCACCCAGATCGTCGACGCTGCCGGGAGAACATTCGAGTTCGACCACGCCTGGGCAGAGAGTTTCGTGCGCCTGCGTTCAGGCGCAGCGCTAGGTCTCGGTCACTTCGAGTGCGTGGTGATCAGCTAATCGTTGTCGACATGTTCGTGCGGGGTCGACCCGGCACCCGTGCCGACGAACATGTTCTCGGCGTCGAAACCGATGCGCGCCTCAGGGATCAGTTCGATCACGATCCGACGCGGCGAGTCGAGAAACTTGGCGAATGCCGCCTGCTGCTCGGCATTCTTCGGTCGGACACGCGCCGCAAGCGCAGGGTAGAACCAGGCCTTGGTGTCGTCGTCTTCGTGCAACACCACCGGCCCTTTGTACGTGACGCTCTGGCTGACACCGATATCTGTGCCACGGCTGGTGATTGCGACGGCAGCGCGGGGCCGGCGCGCTAGGGCGGTAAACCGCTTTCGCTGCCCGCTGCCGGTCAACCAGAACTTACCGTCGTGGAACACGAAATTCATGATCACACCGACGGCATCGCCCTCGCTCGTGGCCCACATGAAGACGCACTCCGTCTGCTTGTTGAGCAACGTCAGTTCTCGCTCCGACGAGAGGACGAACACACTGACGTCTTCGAAATCTTCTGCCATCGGTTTGCCTCCAACGGTCGGTCAGGACAACAGTCTGCTACAGCCGTACACCTACGGCGGCAAGGAGCAACCATGTCGAACTTCGAAGGCAAGTCGGTGATCGTCACTGGAGGCAGTGGTGGCATGGGAAAGGCCACGGCAGAAGCGTTTGCTGACGCGGGAGCGCGGGTCGTCGTCGCCGACATCTCTGACGCTGGCGAAGCCGTCGCCGACGACATCCGCACAGCTGGCGGGGCCGCCGTCTTTCAGCGCGTCGACGTCGCCGACAACGCATCGGCGGAGGCGATGGTTCAGCGCGCCGTCGACGAGTTCGGCACGCTCGACCACGCCATCAACATGGCTGCGATCGAAGGCGAGACCGAACGGCTGGCTGACCTCGATGTCGAGACGTTCGACAGGATCATCGCCATCAACCTTCGTTCAGTGTTTCTGTGCATGAAGCACGAGATCCGAGCAATGCTGGCCAGCGGGAACGGCGGCGCCATCGTCAACATTGCATCGACCAACTCGTTTCGCCCGCAGCCGCATCAGTCTGGATACACGGCCAGCAAGCACGGGGTGATCGGGCTCACCCGCAGCGCGGCCATCGACTACGCCGGCGACGGGATCCGAATCAACGCCATCTGTCCGGGCGCAATCGACACGCCGATGCTGCGCAATGCAATGAATCAGCGCGGCCGGGCTGAATCAGAGGTCGTGTCCCGGCTCAGTCTGGTGGGGCGCTTCGGTCGTCCCGATGAGAT
>JAYTZE010000500.1:0-1446 GCA_043742385.1 Ilumatobacteraceae bacterium | reverse complement strand
GTCGCCGCTTCCGCCGATCGAGCATCGCCACGTGGGCGCGGTAGCCGGCGAGCACGGTGGTGAGCAGCGCGGAGGATTCGGGCTATCGGCGGTCGAGCAACTGTTGGCAATCGGGGACCCCGGCTCGGCTCCGATGGCCACAACATCGCGGCCAGAAGCGTCGTCGGTGTTTCCGACTGAGCTGCGCGACGAAGGGTCCGATGGCAGCCAGCCGGGGGGCCGTCGTGCAGGCCTCGCCGATTCGCGCCGACGGGGCCTCGGGCCCGCGTATCACGGTCCGCTACCAGAGGCGATGCGTGCCGAGCGCGAGCGCGACGACGCATCCGTGGTCAGGCCCGATGGTGATGGCGGAGCGTCTCTCGAACCGGTACCCGGCGACGTACGCGCCACGATGCGCGACGTGTTGGGCATCGACGTCGGTGACCGACTGGTGCACCGCGGACCAGCGGTCTCGGCCGAGGCACAAGCGATGGGCGCCCAAGCGTTCACCCGCGACGGTCAGGTCTACCTCGCCGACGATGTCGGCCCACTCGATCAGGCCAAGGGTCGCGCCGCGCTGGCCCACGAGCTGACCCACGCCGCACAACAGATCGTGCATGGCGTGCTGCACGACGAGACCAGCGACGCGGGCCGGGCCATGGAGGCCCACGCCCAACGTGTCGAGCAGTTCGTCCGCGGCGATGGCGGTGCGATCAAGCCGACACCTGATCTACTGCATGCCCGGCCGACCACCAACACCGATAGCGGCGACGTCGACGTGGTTTCCTCGGCGCAACAGATGATGCGCGAGATGGTCGACAGTGGGCTGGCGAAATCGGACGGCACCGGCGGGATCGTGTTCACAATGCCGCCGTCATCGATGACCGCGTCGGCCGGCGCGCAGCGACTGGCAGGCGACGCCCCAACGGCTCACGCTGCCAGCCAGACACACTGGGATCCGCTCGGCTCATTCGGCAACACACTGAGCCAAGGCCTGGGCAACGACATGCTGGGCATCGCCGGGTCCATGTTCGGCTTCAGCGACGAATTCATGGGCGAGCAACGCCACGAGCTCACCAGCGACGATCGTCAGTTTCGGCGCCAGCAAACCACGAACGCCTTCACGGAACTTCGCATGGAGCACCTGCGCCGGGTCGAGTTGTCGAATCTCAACGACACCGAGGCTCGGCACGACCTCGAGCGCTCGTCGGCGCTGACCACCGAGATGGAGACCGCGATCGAAACGCGCGTCAACAATGAGGTCACCGAACGGCTGGCCCTGCTCGAGGCCCAGACAACCGTAGCCCTCGAGCGACTGAATCAGCAGCGGACCACACGACGCGAAGCGGCCTTGCTCGATGTGCCGTTGGAGAACTTCAGCACGGCACTCACCACGCTGTTCGACAACGCCGAGGACCCGGTGCTGCCAGCCGAGGCTGCGCTACTCGCCACCTTGGTGACGCCGCC
>JAYTZE010000499.1:0-6160 GCA_043742385.1 Ilumatobacteraceae bacterium | reverse complement strand
TTTAGATTGTGGGACTCTGGAGGTGGTTGGCCGCTAACGGCCTTCGGACTGGACCGTCTGGCGAAACCCCGCCAACCTCCGCTCGAACATCTCACCGACGCTGGTCCCATCGGTAATCAATGAGATGTCGAGTCTTCTATCAGTTCAATGAAACGAGGAGAGGTGCGCTGTCAGCGCACCTCTCCTCGTTCGCGTCGCGGCTACAGACCAAGCTCAGCGGCTCGGGACAGCACGCCCTCTCGCTCGGCGCCGATGGTGGTGCTGTTGCCGTGGCCCGTATGCACGATCGTGTGGTCGGGTAACGCCAGCAGCACGTCACGAATCGAGCGCACGATGGTGGGCTCGTCGCTGAAGCTGCGGCCGGTAGCACCGGGACCGCCGCAGAACAGGGTGTCACCACTGAACACCACACCGCTGGCTACGTCGTGGAAGCAGCAACACCCGGGAGAATGTCCCGGGGTGTGCAGCACAGCAAGCTCGTGACCTGCGGCCGTCAGCACCTCTCCCGGGGTCAGCGCCGCGTCGGGTTGGGCCCCGGGCCAGACGACGTCCCACAACATGCGATCAGCATCGTGCAGCATCACCGGCGCGTCGACCGCGTCTCGCAGTGGAACGGCAGCGTTGATGTGATCGTTGTGACCGTGGGTCAGCACAATTGCCCTGACCCGTCGACCGTTGATCGCCGCCTTGATGACCACAGCGTCGTGCGCAGCGTCGAAGACCACGACCTCGCGATCGTCGCCCACCAACCAGATGTTGTTGGTGACCGCCCACTCGCCGCCGTCGAGCGCGAAGATGCCGTCGGTGGTGACCAGTTCGATGGTCACAACACGACGACGCTGCGCAGTACTTCGCCGCGCTCCATCTTGTGGAATGCCTCCTCGACTGCGTCGAGCGTGATGGTCTCGCTGACGAACTTGTCGAGCGGCAGGCGCCCTTGTTGGTGCAGCGTGACCAGCATGGGGAAGTCACGCGATGGAAGACAATCGCCGTACCACGACGACTTCAGCGCCCCACCTCGGCCGAACACCTCGATGAACGGCAGCTCCAAGGTCATGTCGGGGCGCGGCACGCCGACGAGCACCACGGTGCCCGCTAGGTCGCGGGCGTCGAACGCTTGGCGATAGACGGTGGGGTTGCCGATTGCCTCGATGCATACGTCGGCACCGTTGCCGCCCGTGACTGATTTGATGTACTGCACCGGGTCGGCGTTGCGAGAATTGCATGTGTGGGTCGCGCCGAACTCTTTGGCCCATTCCAGCTTGCGATCGTCGATGTCGACGGCGATGATCGTGTGGGCACCGGCCAAGCGTGCCCCAGCGATGGCTGCATCGCCCACGCCACCACAGCCGAACACCGCAACCGAGTCACCGCGACCGACGTTGCCGGTGTTGATGGCTGCGCCGATACCGGCCATCACACCGCATCCGAGCAGGCCCGCTGTTGTAGCGGGAACCGCCGGGTCGACCTTGGTGCACTGGCCCGCTGCCACCAGCGTCTTCTCGACGAAGGCCCCGATGCCGAGTGCAGGTGTCAGTACGGTTCCGTCGGTCAGCGTCATCTTCTGCTTGGCGTTGAACGTGCTGAAGCACAGCCACGGCCGCCCACGAAGGCAACTGCGGCACGTGCCACACACGGCGCGCCAATTGAGGATGACGAAGTCGCCCGGCACAACGTTGGTGACACCGTCGCCAACCGACTCGACCACACCGGCCGCCTCGTGACCTAGTAGGAACGGAAAGTCGTCGTTGATACCGCCTTCGCGGTAGTGGAGATCGGTGTGGCACACACCGCACGCCTGCACCTTGACGACCGCCTCGCCTGGCCCAGGATCGGCGACGACGATCATCTCGATCGACACCGGCGCGCCCTTCGAGCGCGCCACGACTCCGCGTACCTGCTGTGCCATTGGAACCTCCGTATCAGCGGCCCATAGGCCGACCCCGAGCGGAGGTTACTCGCCGCGCCGTCCGCGCCGGCGTTCGCGATCCGGCGCATTGCCCGACGGTGCGGCGTTGACCAGCGGACCGATCGCTTCGATGATGTCGTCGAGGGTCGGCTTGGCGATGAGCTCATCGAGTGACTGCCGCATGGCAGCAAGATGCACTGGTGAGGTTCCACAGCAACCACCGACGATTCGTGCCCCGGCCTTCACCGCGAGTTGGGTGTACTTGCCCATCAACTCGGGCGTGCCGGTGTACACGGCTTCTGTGCCGGCGAAATACGGCACGCCACAGTTTCCTTTGGAGATCAGGTGGGTGTGCACGTCGCGTTCGGTCATGGCCAACAGCGACACCAAAATATCGCTCGCGCCAACACCACAGTTGGCGCCGATCGCGACCGGTGGGGTAGCCAGCCCATCGAACACATGAGACAGGTCGCCCGGCAACAGGCCCATCATCGTGCGACCCGCCGTATCGAACGAACACGTCGCCGTATACGGCAAGCCTGCCTGCAGCGCGCCCGTAGCCGCTGCGCGAATCTCGTCGGCCGCTGACATGGTCTCGATCCACGCGATATCAGCGCCACCGGCCTTCAGGCCCTCGGCCAATTCACCGAACGATTCGATGGCTGCGCTGTCGGTGAGTGCGCCCAGTGGCTCGAACAGTTCGCCGGTCGGTCCGATTGAACCGGCGACGACGATAGGGCGCGGGCTCGCATCGGCGACCTCGCAGGCGATCTCGGCGGCCCGCTTGGCCAATTCGAAGACACGACCCTCGGCGCGGTGCAGCTTCAGGCGATGTCGATTGCAGCCGAACGTGTTGGTCAAGATGATGTCTGCGCCGGCGTCGACGAACTGTTGATGCAGCGTGCGCACCTTGTCGGGCTGATCGACGTTCCAGAACTCCGGCGGGTCGCCTGCCCCGAGGCCACGTTCGAAATAGTTCGTGCCGGTGGCCCCATCGGCCAACAGGGTGCGTCCGGCTGACAGCAGTTCGGCAAGGGAAGCTCGCATGGTGAACCTAGGCTACCGCCCGCCTACAGTCCCCGCCATGGCCCCCTACGTCGAGCCCGTAGGGTCGAGTGTCACCAGCGAACAACTCGCCGAAATGGTGTCGGTGGCCGATCTACCCTCGCTTCTGGCAACGCTGGCGCACATCTCGGCTTCGCCAGACCTTGCTGGCGATGGCCTGCTCCTCGACCCCACCAAACACCACGAACCGCAGGGCGGCTGGACGCCTGAGCAGCAAGCGCACGCCCGCGACATCGCCGTTCGTGCCCTGATCGAGCTTCGCGACGCCGAATGGCCGGCGCCGCCCCGGCCGACCGCAGAGTCGGTGCGGCCGATCGTCTCCTGGATAATGGCCCGCGAGAGCAGCGACGACTACCTCGCACTCCTGCTCGAGGAACTGGGCGACCCTTCGGCGGACTTGCGTGCGCCGTTGTGGTCCGCCGCCGACATCGCTCCGGATCGCTCCTTCCGGGTTGCAGTCATCGGCGCCGGGATGTCGGGCCTGTTGGCGGCCCACCGCCTGGACCAGGCCCGCATCGAGGTGGTGGTGTACGAGAAGAACGACGACGTTGGTGGAACCTGGCTCCAAAACACCTACCCCGGCTGCAGGGTCGATGTGACGAGCCATCTGTTCTGCTACTCGTTTGCCCAACGCGACGATTGGCCGCAGCACTTCTCGACGCAACCCGCGCTGCTCGACTACTTCAGGGCCTTCGCCGACGATTTCAACGTGCGCCAGTTCGTCAACTTCTCGACGACCGTCGATGCCGTGTCGTTCGACGACCTCTCGGCGACGTGGCAAGTCTGCACGACCGATGGACACGGTCAATCCACGACGGCCAGCTTCGATGCCATCATCAACGCAACCGGGCAGCTGAATTGTCCGAAGTTGCCCGACATCGTCGGTCGCACCTCGTTCGGCGGGCCGGCCTTTCACTCCGCAGAGTGGGCCCACGACGTGGACCTCACCGGCAAGCGGGTGGCGGTCATCGGTACCGGTGCAAGCGCTGCGCAGTTCATCCCGATCATCGCCGAGCAGGCCGCGCAGGTGCTGGTATTCCAGCGCACCCCCAACTGGCTGGCACCGACCCTCGACTACCACGCCGATGTCGCCAACGGGCAGCGATGGCTGCTGACGCACGTGCCGTACTACAGCCAGTGGTACCGATTCTGGCTGTTTTGGCGCTATGCGGAGGGCATGCTCCCTGCCGTGAGGGTTGACCCGGACTGGAACGGTCAGGGCCATTCGGTGAGTGCCGCCAACGAACAGCTGCGCATGTTGTTGGGAATGTACATCGGGTTGTGCTTCGGGGACCGGCCCGACCTGTTGGCCAAGGTGATGCCCGACTATCCGCCGGCAGCGAAGCGGATCATCCGCGACAACGGTGTGTGGGCGACAACTTTGAAGCGCGACAACGTGCAACTGATCACCGACCCCATCGCCGAGATCATGCCGAGTGGGCTATCGATGAGCGACGGTGTCGCACACGATGTCGACGTCATCGTCTACGGCACGGGCTTCCAGGCCTCACGATTCCTCACACCGATGCGGGTCACTGGGCGCGGCGGCGCCGATCTGCACGATCAGTGGGATGGCAATGCCCGTGCGTACCTCGGCATCGTCGCACCCAACTTCCCGAACTTCTTCATGCTCTACGGACCCAACACCAACATCGTGGTCAACGGCAGCATCATCTATTTCTCGGAATGCGAAGTGCACTACGTGCTGCAGTGCCTACGCCACGTTCTGGCGACGCAGGTGCGGGCAATCGATTGCCTGCCCGCGGTGCACGACCGGTACAACGAGCGCATCGACGAAGGCAACCTGAACATGGCGTGGGGAGCTGCCACCGTCAACAGTTGGTACAAGAGCGAGTCGGGCCGCGTCGCCCAGAACTGGCCGTTCAGCCTGCTCGAGTTCTGGCAACAGACCCGTGAGGTCAATGCCACCGACTACGACGTGCTGTAGCACCTGCGCGCCCACGCCGGATCAAGTGGAGCGCTCGTCGAGCCTTAGTGTCAGCTCCTAGAACCACTGTCGTTCAATGAGCTGACACAGATCATCTCACTGACAAATACCGGGCACCGCGCACCCCGACTGAGCGATTCGGCGCGGTCGTGCAACTGGTCGCCGGCTTGATCGCTCGGCGAGTCCACTCGATTCCCAGATTGGTAGCGAGTGGTCTCATCGGACCGTCAGCACACCGAAGGTGTAGCTAGGTGATCGGCGTCAGGGGCGGCTGACCGCTGAGAACGGCGACGGTGTTGCGGGCCGCCAGCGTGGCCATCGCTGCCCGGGTCTCGACGGTAGCCGAGCCAAGGTGCGGGATCAGCACAACGTTGTCGAGTTGGTTGAGGCCCGGCTCGAGTTGGGGTTCGTGCTCGTACACATCGAGTCCGGCACCGGCGATTGCCCCGCTGCGCAGCGCCGCGACCAATGCCGCCTCGTCGACGATCGGGCCACGGGCAGTGTTGATGAGGTATGCCGATGAACGCATCAGTTCGAACTGCTCGGGCCCTATCAGATGATGCGTCTCGGACGAATACGGACAGTTGATCGTGACCACGTCCGATGTCGCCAGCAGCTCGTCAAGGCTCAGCCTTTCGGCACCGAGCTCAGCCTCGGTAGCAGGCGACGCAGCGCTGCGGTTGCTGTACGCCACGGTCATGCCGAAGGCCTTGGCTCGTCGGGCAAGGGCCTGGCCGATTGCTCCCATTCCGACGACGCCGAGCCGCCGACTCTGCAGTCCAGTGCCCAGCAGCATGAACATCCCCCATTGCCACGGCTGGTTCGAGCGAACGATGCGCTCGCCTTCACCAAGCCGGCGAGTGACCATCAGGATCAACGCCATGGCAATGTCAGCGGTCGCATCGGTCAGCACACCGGGAGTGTTCGTGGCAATCACACCGCGCTCGCGACACTCGGCGACGTCGATGTTGTTAAAGCCAACGGCGACGTTGGACACGACCTTCAACTGTGGTCCGGCGGCATCGAGAAAGGCCCGGTCGACCTTGGTGGTCAGCAATGTCAGCACAGCATCGGCGCCGGCAATCCGTTCGTAGAGTTCGTTGATCTCGATCGGGTCGTCGTGCTTCCAGCCCCACACGTTCCCGTGGGGGCGCAGTACGTCGAGACCGGCATCGGGGATTCGTCCGGCGACGACGATCCGCGGTCGAGCCATCAGGCGGCCTCGATCCATTCCCGAA
>JAYTZE010000498.1:0-3133 GCA_043742385.1 Ilumatobacteraceae bacterium | reverse complement strand
GACCCGGCTCGAGCCGCTGGCTTCGGCGCTAGCAGCGATGTGACGAGGTCACGCAACAACCTCGGTCTGACTCGATAACGGGAGCATCGGTGAGCACGGTGTAGAACTCCCAGGCGTTTTCGGGCCCCTGGATCCACACCTTGTCCTGCACCGCAAAGCAACACGTGGTGTTGTCCTGCACAACATTTGGCAGCTGTTGATCGGCGGCGCGAGCAATCGCCGCAGCGACCTGCTCGGTCGACTCGACCTCGACACCGATGTGGTTGAGGGTTCCGGGTTCACCCGCGCCGGCGAACAGCACGAGCTTCAGCGGCGGGTCGGCGATTGCGAAGTTGGCGTAGCCGGGGCGAACCTTGGTCGGCGGGGTCTGGAAGAGCTTGGTGTAGAACTCGATCGAGGCCTCGAGGTCGGCAACATTGAGTGCTAGCTGCACACGTGACATGGAATCTCCTGTTTTTCGTGAACGACCACTAGATCGACACTTGTCAATGCAGCGTACTCAACTACATCGACAATTGTCAATCTGTTTCGGAGAACTTCGCTACAGTGTTCGCATGGCTGCGAAAACGCGTGCGAATCCATCGGACCTGGTTGCCTGCTGTTCACCTGTGCGCAGCGAGATGCTGGACGCCGGCGAAGCCGAACAGCTCGCCACGGCATTCGCCGCGCTCGCTGACCCGATCCGACTGCGCCTGTTGTCATGCATCGCTTCCGCGCAGGGCGATGAAGTATGTGCCTGCGACCTGGTCGAGCCGTCTGGCCGATCGCAACCGACCGTCAGTCATCACATGAAGATCCTCGTCGACGCCGGTCTCGTCGATCGCGAGAAGCGTGGACTGTGGGTGTGGTACCGCGTCGTGCCGAGCCGGCTCGATGCCCTCCGCTCTGCGCTCGGCTGAGTCGGCGGGCCGTCGCA
Organism: Ilumatobacteraceae bacterium; assembly: GCA_043742385.1. Lineage (GTDB taxonomy): Bacteria > Actinomycetota > Acidimicrobiia > Acidimicrobiales > Ilumatobacteraceae > JAENVT01. Next base: position 2,217 of record JAYTZE010000498.1, on the reverse strand, counting down.
ACGCCTAGCCGATGTCGATACTGACGGCGCTGCCGTCCACCCGTGTGGGGTAGGTCTTCAGGTTGACGCGAATCGGTGCGCCCTTACCTTCTCCGGTTCGGTAATCGAAGCGCCCGTTGTGCTTTGGACATTCGATGATGTGATCCATCACCAACCCATCGGACAGCATGGTGCGCTCGTGGGTACACATCCCGTCGGTTGCGTAGTACCGGTCGTCGGGTGAGCGGTACACCGCGTACTCGCAACCGTTGTGTTCGAAGGGGATCACGTCTTCGCGGTCGACGTCGTCGATCCCGCACGCGATGATCCAGTTCGGCACGGGAGGTCCCTAGTTCGAACTGCCAACCGCGTTCGCGCGGTCGGGCAGTTGACGGTGGATGTAGTACTCGGGATGCTTGCGTTGACGCAACAACACCGGCATGAACTCGCGGAAGGCGGCGGCGATGCTGGCCGCCGGTGCAGGAAGGTCATCCTTGATCTCGGCATGCAATGCCGGCAACGAATGAAATGGAACCATCGGGAACATGTGGTGCTCGACGTGGTAGTTCATGTTCCAATAGACGAATCGGCTGATGGAGTTCATGTACACCGTGCGGCTGTTGAGCCGGTGATCGGTGACGTCGTCGGCCAAGCCGCTGTGTTGGGTGAGGCCGGTCATCAGGTGGTGCCACGCCCCGTAGAGGCGCGGGAACCCGATCACCATTGCCGGCAGGATGCTGCCCGACGACACACACGCGACCGCGACGGCTGCGTAGATCAGCAGCCACAGACGGGCGGTCCAGTACGTCTTGGAGCGCTCGGTGTCGGGCACGAACGTCGCCTCCTGCGGCGTCAGTCGCGCCCAGGCATGGAGGACCATGTGCTTGAAGGCCAGTGGAACGTCGAAGATTCCGACGAAGTTGGCGGCGATGCGCCCAAGCGCCGGTGGTCGCATGGCGACGATCTCTGGGTCACGACCGACGATGATCGTGTCGGTGTGGTGTCGAGCGTGACTCCACCTCCACACCGTCGGATCACGCATGATCATGAAGCAGGCGAGGTGGTAGACGACGGTGTTCATCCATCGGGTCTTGAACGCCGTGCCGTGACCGCACTCGTGCCATCGGGCATCGGAGGCCGAGCCGTACAACACCCCGTACGCAGCGAAGCACAACAGCGACCACACCGAGAACCAGAGATACACACCCAATCCGCCGAACAGCGCCAGCAGACCAATCCACAGCAGGGTGTCGCGGATGGCCGGGCCGTTGCGACGGTGCATCAGTTCCTTCATCCGCTTGCGAGGAACCTCGGTGCGATACCACTGGGCCTGCGACAAGCCGAGTTCGACGGCGCGACGCGAGTCCTCGCCCAGCAATGAATAGTCTCGGTTCAGAGTCATCTCACCCCGTATCGGATAGTAGCTGGCAGGACCGGTGCGACAAGATTGTCGGACCTCACCATGAACCTCCATTCTCGAGCCCTATCCGTTGTCGTCGGATGCCTGATGGCTGCCTCGTGTGGAGCATCCTCGTCGCTTGCCTCGGTGGAGCCGGGGAGCATTGTCGATGCAGCCGTACAGATCGCGGCCGACGGCTGCAGGTCGGCCGACGTGCACGGCGCCGGGATGATGATCGCGGAAGGTCGTGTCGCGACTGTCGCCCATGTGGTGGCCGGGGCGACGCAAATCGAGGTCCGCAGCGCCAGCGGCACTGCGGAGGCGACGGTCGTGTACTTCGACCCCATTCTCGACGTCGCCGTGTTGAAAGTCGACACCGGTCTGGCCACGCCGATCGATATTGGCACCGCCGCGGCCGGCGATCACGGCCGGGTCATCGTCTATCGCGATGACGCGCCCGTTGAATTGTCTGCCGACATCCAGCGACTGGTCGACATTCGCACTGCCGATATCTACGGCAAAGGCAAACACATCCGGCCGGGCTACGAGTTGGCAATGAACACCGAGGTCGGCGACATTCAGGCTGGAGACTCGGGTGCGGTGGTCGTGGTCGGCGGCAAGGCGGTGGCGCTGGTGTGGGCGACAAGTCGTCAGGCCGAAGGACGTTCGTGGGCAATGCGTACCTCTCTGCTCGCCGATCATCTTGTTGCCGGCACTCCAGTCGATAACGGCGAGTGCGCCTGACACCGTCGTTGCGTGAAACCCAACGACTGCCGACGTGGCATATTAGCGACCATGACGGCAGCAACAAAGCCACGCTTCATCCGCGCCGACGGCCC
>JAYTZE010000497.1:0-1449 GCA_043742385.1 Ilumatobacteraceae bacterium | reverse complement strand
CGGCACCACCACGTAGGGGATGCCGTACGCCGGGTCCTCACCGAAGTCGGGATGCAGATTGTCGGTGCCGACGGCTTGGATGTGATTGATGATCTCGGCGCTGCGTGGGTGCAGCGGTGCCGAGGCGATCTCCTGGTTCCAGGCGTTGCCAGCCGGGAAGATCGGACATCCGCCAATCCGCGGCCCGGGTGGTTTGAGCCGCTCGGCCGGCTCCTTCGCGGTAGCGCTGCCGTGAATCTCGGTTGTGGCTGCGGCGGCAACCGCAGCGACGCCCAGTGCAACCAGCACAATGGCCGCGACCGACCAACGACGCCTCATTGCGCTGCGCACTGGCCGATCAGCCGCCGATCTGGCTCATCGTTCGCTTGGGTCGGACGAACGACACCTGGTTGATCTGGTGTCCTGCCCACTTCGTGCCGACGGCGCGCTGAATCTCGGCCGCGACGGCTTCGTCGTCGGCACCTTCGCGCATGAGCTTTCGGAAATCGAACTCGGTGGTGGCGAACAGGCAGGTTCGGAACTGGCCGTCGGCAGTGACCCGCACCCGGTCGCAGTCACCACAGAAAGGCTTGGAGACCGACGGGATCACGCCGACAGTGCCGCGACCATCGAGATACCGCCAGCGGTCGGCGGGAGCAGCGCCGCGAGATGTCACCTGCTCGAGCGGGAACACCTCGCTGATTGCCGCGACGATCTCGTCTTGGGTGACGACCTGGTCGTTGACCCAGTGACCACCGGCATCGAGGGGCATGAACTCGATGAACCGCACCTCGACGTCGTGGTCGCGTCCGAAGCGGGCGAGGTCGACGATCTCGTCGTCGTTGACACCCCGCTGCACGACTGCGTTGATCTTGACCGGGGCGAACCCAGCCTCCTGCGCCGCTTCGATGCCGTCGAGCACTCGCACCAACTCGTCGCGACGTGTCATCTGCACGAACCGGTCGGCTCGCAATGTGTCGAGGCTGACGTTGACCCTGTCGAGCCCTGCCTGGCGGAGCTCATGGGCGACCAGTCTGAACGTCGCCCCGTTGGTGGTCAGTCCGAGGTCGGGTGGCCGGCCGGCCCGCGGCGAGCGCGAGGTCGACGGAACTCGCAACGCGGCCAACTTGCCGACCAGCACTGGGAGGTGAGCTCGCACGGTCGGCTCGCCACCGGTCAGCCGCAATCCGTCGACCTCGAAGCGCTCGACGAAGATTCGAGCCAGCCGCTCGATCTCCTCGAACGTCAACACCTCGCTGCGGGGAACCCAGACCATGCCCTCTTCCGGCATGCAGTAGGTACAGCGGAAATTGCAGCGGTCGGTGACTGAAATTCGCAAGTCACGAATGGTGCGTCCGAAGGGATCGACGAGATCCATGTCGGTCAGGCTATCGAGAGCAGCATCGTGACGACGGAGCCGCCGGGCTCGACGCCTTCTCCGTCGGGAACGATTGCAATGGCATCGGCCAG
>JAYTZE010000496.1:0-1449 GCA_043742385.1 Ilumatobacteraceae bacterium | reverse complement strand
GACCGAGGTGCCTTGCAGCACGTGCACGCCCTGCTGCATCGCGCCCTGCGCGTATGCCCACACGACGCGGTCGTGACGGGCGGTCGAACCGGGCACGTGATAGGAGGCACCGAGTACCGGGTAACGGCCACCACCGGTGAGATCGATCTGCGGGCACAACTTCTTGATCTCCATCGGGTCGACCAGAACGGTCTCGACTCCACACGCATTGTTGAGCTGAACGCGGGAGCGCTCTGCGCGCATGCCCGACTCGGTGTGGGCCATCCAGATCAGACCCTTGGTGGCGTGCATGATCCAACAGCCGGTCTCAGCTTCAAGGTCGCGATACAACTCGATGCTGTGGTTGTAGAAGCGGATCGACTCAGGGATGCCGTAGTTGGCGCGGATGATGGTGGTGTTGCGCCCCGAGTTGCCGGACCCGATGTAGTCGGCCTCGATGACTGCGACGTTGGTGATGCCGTGGCGGGTTGCCAGGTAATACGCCGTCGCCAAGCCGTGGCCACCACCGCCGATGATCACGACGTCGTAGCTCGCCTTCGGTTCGTGCCAGGTGAGCTCCAGCAGCGTCTCGACGAACTCGTTCACCAGAGACGCTCCAACAGTTCGTGGGCCAGACCGGCCGACACAACCAGCAACACGTGATCGGGCGCGACCAGGATCTTGGCGGGCACGCCGGCGATCAAGCCTTGACCGAGCTGGCCACGGGCTGGGAGCGACCACTCGATGTGGTGCGTAACGCCCTCGAATTCCTCGGGCGTCAATCGCCAATGAACGAATGCGTACTCGGGTTCGACGATCGCGAACGGATCGTCGAGAGTCAGCGTTGCGGCATCGACGATGATGGCGTCGTCAGGAGCGATGCGCAACATCGTGGCGCCATGCGGCACCAGAACGGCATCGAGCGCCGCGGGCTTGGCGACGACGCGCAATCCGTGCAACTGGTCAGGCGCGCGCACGGGCACCCTCGCGGTCGTAGAACGGCGTGTGGGTGACCTGTGCCTGGCGGCCGTCGATCGTCACCGTGTCGGCGAAGGGTGTGTGTTTCTGCCAGCCGAGCATGACAGTCGTGCCGAGACCGGGGGAGTGGAAGCTGGACGTGACGTGACCGACAATCTCGTCGCCAACCCAGATCGGCGCGCCCTCGACCGGCGCCGGGCCGGGCATCGTCAACCCGAAGAGCCGGCGGTGATCGTCGAGGCCGGCGGTTCGTAGCAGGGCGGTGCGGCCGATGAACGCCGGCTTGTCGAGCTTCACCGCCCAGTCCATGTTGAGACGGCGCGGCGTGGAGTCCATCTCGGTGTCCATGCCGACGATCACATGGCCCTTCTCCAAGCGCAGCGCGAACAACGCCTGCAAGCCGTGCGGACGTACGCCGAGTTCGTGCCCCGCGGCCATCAACGCTTGCCACAACTCGACCGAGTGGGTGCGCGGGTGGTGCAACTCGAAGCT
>JAYTZE010000495.1:0-1450 GCA_043742385.1 Ilumatobacteraceae bacterium | reverse complement strand
TCCTGCTGCTCGACTCGTCGACGGCCGAAGCAAGTGTGTTGGCGCACCAGGCAATCGCCGACCTCAAGGATTCCATGCCGGTCAACGACTTCCAGTCGGTATCGGTCAGCGGATGCATCGGGATAGCCGTGGCCGAGCCGAAGAACAGTGCTTCCGATCTCATGCGTCACGCCGACCTGGCGATGTACCGAGCGAAGCAGTTGGGCAAGGGTCAGGTCGAAGGTTTCGACGCCGATCTTGGTCGTCAAACCGAACGCCGTAACGAGTACAAGCGCGACCTCATGGCTGCGCTCGGCCGCGACCAGCTCTACCTGGTCTATCAACCCATCGTGCGTTTGTCGGATGGCCGGACCGTTGGTGCCGAGGCGTTGATGCGCTGGGATCACCACATCTACGGAAACGTTCCCCCGAACGACTTCATCCCGCTCGCCGAACAGACCGGTGTGATCATCCCGATCGGTGCGTGGGCCATCGAGCAGGGATGCATGTCGGCAGTCGGTTGGGCCGACGAGTCGATGTTCGTCACGGTCAACGTTTCGGGTGTGCAACTTCGAGAGTCAACCTTCGTCGAAGGTGTGCTGCGCAGCCTGCGTCTGAGCGGACTGGCGGCCGATCGCCTCGTGCTGGAGATCACCGAATCGACGCTGATCGACGAAAGCGACGTTGCCACCGAGCAGCTCAGGGAGCTCCGCGCTTGTGGTGTTCGCACGGCTTTGGACGATTTCGGAACCGGCTACAGCTCACTCGCCTATGTGCAACGGCTACCGCTCGACATCATCAAGATCGACCGGGAGTTCGTGCAATCGGTCGACGAGCTTCGCAGTCAGGCATTGGCCAACACGATCGTCAACATGGCTCGCAACCTCGGCCTGCGCACGGTAGCCGAGGGCGTCGAGACCGAAAGTCAAGCGCTCGAACTGGCCAGGCTGGGTTGCGAGTTCGCTCAGGGCTACCTGTTCTTCAAGCCACTGTCAGCCGTGGCGATGACGGCGCTCGCCGAGTTCGAGCAGCAGCCGCCCGTTGAGGTCGAAGTTGCCGTCGAGGTCGCGGAAGCGGTCGAAGTCGAGGTGGCAGCCGAGGCCGCCGAATCGGAATCGGAACCGGCGATCGTCGGGGCGTCCACCCAGCCACCGAAGCCCCTGCCTCTACCTCCTCCGACGGGTCAGCACCCGGTTGTGGAGGCACACCCGGTGTCGGAACCCACCGGCGAGATCACCCATCTTCTGCGCCCGTTGTTGTCGAACTAGCGCCCGAGCTAGAGCGACGGTAGGTCGAGCAGCAAGGCCTGCAACAACAGCATCTCGTTGGGGTTGCGCTCCATCGACTCCAGCGAAGTGTGAATACGAGTAACTGCAGTGACGGCCGCGTCGGGGCGTGGCAGCCGACCACCGACGAGCGCGTCGCGATAGCTGCCTGCCAGCACACCGAGCCCGCTGCGCAGTTCGTCGAC
>JAYTZE010000494.1:0-1451 GCA_043742385.1 Ilumatobacteraceae bacterium | reverse complement strand
AGCGGCATGCCGATCGCGTCGTGCTCGGATTGCATGTAGCCGGTGCCCAAACCCAGCACCAGGCGACCACCGCTCAGTCTGTCGACGGTGGCGGCAGTCCGGGCCAGCAACGCCGGCTGATGGAACTCGTTGTTGAGCACCAAGGGGCCGAACCGTAGTCGGGTGGACGCCTCCGCCGCGACGGTCAATGGGATGAACGGATCAACGAATCCAACATGGTCGTACGAGAACAGTTCGTCGTAGCCGAGGGCTTCGACTTGGCGTGCCTCGGCAACCAATCGTTCGTGGTCGTCGAGATTCTGTCTTGCACCGCGAATCGGAACGGCCGCAGCATTCCCTCACCGCGCAGCATTCCCTCACCATATGTGTGTTGAATCTCGCGTCGAATCTCGCGGCCTCCCAGGCTCACATAATGTTCAGTGCGTGCCGGCGAACTTCACAACTCGGCGCTGGAAAACAGACGACAAGCCGTTCTTATGGGACATGCTGTACGAGTCGATCCACGTCCGCGAGGGGCACACACCGCCGCCACGCTCGATCCTCCAGGAGCATGACATCGCCCACTATCTCGTAGGGTTCGGACGCGAACGCGACGACGCCCAAGTGGCGCTGGATGCAGCCAGCACCCGGATTGGCGCAGCATGGTGCCGAACGACAACTGCCGCGGACCCGGGCTACGGGTTCGTTGCCGAAGACATCCCCGAACTGGGCACGGCGGTGGTCGCCGCCTGGCGCGGGCGGGGCGTCGGTTCTCGGCTGATCGACGAGCTCGCGGACCGCAACCCGGTTCTGAGCCTGAGCGTCGACGACGACAACCAAAACGCCCGGCGACTGTATTCACGGCTCGGTTTCGAGCCGGTGGGTGTCAACGGCACGGCGACGACAATGCTCCGTCGAGCCCGCCCCTGAACAACCGCGAATTTCACGCGACTACTGTTCGAGATCACGCGGGGCACGTTCTGAGGGGCAACGATGAAGGACATGCGTGGCACCACGGCCGTGGTGACCGGGGCGTCGAGGGGCATTGGCGTGCACATCGCTCGGGCGCTCGTGCGAGAAGGAGTGAACCTGTCGCTCGCGGCGCGTTCGGAGGAAGAGCTCGAGGTGGTGCGCAAAGAGATGGCGTCACTCGGCGTCAAAGCGATCGCGACGCGATGCGACGTGACCAGCGCCGAAGACCGCGCCACGTTGATCGACCGGACACAGGCCGAACTCGGTCCAATAGACATCCTGATCAACAACGCCGGCATCGAGACGGTCTCGCGCTTCCATGAGGCCGAGGAGGACGACCTGGTGCGCACACTCGAGGTGAATCTCGTCGCGGCGATGCTGTTGACGAGAGCCGTGCTTGCCGGCATGCTCGATCGCCAGCGCGGTCACATCGTGAACATCGCGTCTGGAGCAGGGCAAGGTAGGCGCGTCCTACGCGGTTGCGTATGCGACCAGCAAGC
>JAYTZE010000493.1:0-3139 GCA_043742385.1 Ilumatobacteraceae bacterium | reverse complement strand
TGATCGTGCGGCTCTGCTGGGCGCATTGAGCATCCTGCCCGAGTATCTGCGGTCACAGGCAGCCGAGATTGGTGCGGTGATCGACTACCGCGATTGGCAGATTCCGTTGGGCCGCCGGTTCCGTGCGCTGAAGCTGTGGTTCCACTTGCGAATCGACGGTGTCCAACCGGTGCAGGAAATGATCCGCGAACACGTTCGGCTGACACAGCTCGTGGCCCAGTGGGTCGCCGCCGACGCGCGGTTCGAGATCGTCTCGCCGCACCCGCTGAACCTGCTGTGCCTCGCAGTACGCGACGGTGACGCAGCCACCGATCGACTGATCGAGCAGGCCAATGCCACTGGCATGGTGTTGTTCACACGAACCGTGCTCGACGGTCGCTCGGTGCTGCGATTCTCGATCGGCGCGCACGCTACGCAGGAACGCCATGTTCATTCGGCCTGGAGTCTCTTGCAACAATTGGTGTAGGTGGTCCGGAAAAAATCCCGACGGGTTGCACGCCCCGTCAGCCCACGATTGACTCCGCCAAGTCCCGCCTTGGGCATGACAACCGAGGAGCACCATGAGACACGTTCTCCGAGTGTTCGTCGCGGTCACCATTGTGCTGACCGTCGCATCGCCGGCTTCCGCCGGCTCCGTTCATTCCGCAGCAAACGACCGGGTCTTCGTCGAGCGATTGCTGTACGCCACGCCCATCAGCAGTTTCGTCGCCGCCGTCGGCAGCGACGTATGGTTCGACTGGAGCACCGACTTCTGTTCGGCACCGTTGGTCGGCAATACCGGCCGCTCGTTCGACTTCACCAATGCGTGCCGTCGCCACGACTTCGGGTATCGCAACCTGCAGCTGCTCGACCGGCGATACGGCACCGGCGACTGGAACAGCACGGGCCGCAAACGAGTAGACCAGCAGTTCCTGACTGACATGAAGCGCCATTGCTGGTCGAGGCCCTGGTACGACGAGCCGACATGCTTGGCCTGGGCAGCGACGTTCTACTCCGTCGTCCGGCTCGTGGGAGGCACCTAGCCCGAATGCGGCGAGCGCGGTTGCTCACAGCGCGCGTGGCTCTGGGCCCTCGATGCCGAGAGCCACGCGCAGCAACTGGTGCAGCATCCGAGCGGTTGCACCCCAGATCGTCTCGTCGTCGAGTTCGAAGAAGAAGATCGGGCGACGTTCCCCGTCGAAGTCCCAGATCTCTTCACGAAACGTGTCGGCACGGGCCAATTCCACGAGGGGAACCCACATGATTCGTTCGACCTCATCCGCGGCCGGCCACAACTTCGGCTTCTGATCCACGGTGGCCACCACAGGCACGATGAAGCTGCGGCTGACCATTGTCGCGATCGGGTCGAGGCGACCGCGGAGTCGCACCACCGACGGGTCGAGCGCCACCTCCTCGTGAGCCTCGCGCAGCGCCGCCGCCTCGAAGGTCTCACCGGCGTCGACCCGCCCGCCGGGAAAGCTGATCTCACCGCGATGGCTCCTGAGCGCTTCCGACCGACGAGTCAGCAGTACTTCGGCCCCGTCGGATCCATCGGCGAGCGCCACCAAGACGGCCGATGACCGCAGGGTGTCGATCGGAGCAATCGGATCGATCAGCTCCGCAGTTTTGGCGCGCCCGACGACCGCCGTCACCACGTCGTCGGCCGACAGTGAACGCACTCGATCGGCCCAGGGGGCGCCGCTGCCATAGCTCCAACCCTTCGGCCGGGGGATCCGCTGGCTGCCACCGCCGCGCCATTGCGAACTAGGCAGTGGGGCTCCAACCACTCTCGACCAGTTGAGCGAGCACAACCGCCATGCCGGCGGTCTTCAGATTGGCCAGTACCTTGCCGGGCGGCTGCTCGCCGCGTTCCCACTCCTGCCACGCGGTCTGCAGCTTGTGGAGATCGGGTGGTGGTGGGACGAACGACATGCCGGTCAGGCTACCGATCATCTCCGCGGGGGCGACGTACGGCGTTGACCCCGTTGCCCACCAGTCGCCCGGCAATGCGACCGATCTCGGTGCTGCGCCCACCTTCCGCCGACACGGATGGTGACCTGACACGTTCGGCGAAGTTCGACTGCCACCACACGAAGCCATGGACCACCGCGATGCCGACAACGATGAACCTGGTGCCCGACTCGAGATCGATCCACGGCTGGAAGCCGGCGACGACCTCGAGTGCAATGACAGCGACGTCGACGACCCGATGCACGCCACGACTGATCACTCGAAACGCACCCATCGGGCCGATGGTGATCGCCGCATTGAGCATGATCACTGCACCGACCACGCTCGGCACCAGCGGCGTGGGACTCTGCAGCCCGGCCGCAACCATGGCGCCACCGAGGATGTACTCCACCAACTGATGCATCCAGAACGGACGTTTGGTCGTGCCAGCCATCGCCCGGAGCCTACCGTCGCGAGCACTTCGGCACCGGAAAAATGCAACGACCTCGGTCGGCGATTTCTCGCAGCACCGAGGCCGTTTGCTTTGGGGGTGTCAGTTGTAACGCTTCAGAGCGTCACATCATTCCCATTCCGGGCATTCCTCCGCCCATACCGCCACCGCCGGAAGGCATTGCCTGCTTCTTCTCGGGCTTGTCGGCCACCAGACATTCGGTGGTCAGCACCAGAGCGGCGATCGATGCTGCGTTCTGCAACGCAGCGCGGGTGACCTTGGCGGGATCGATGATGCCGGCCTTGACCAGGTCGACCATTTCACCGGTTGCGGCGTTCATGCCCATCGAGCCCTTCGCGGCCTCGACCTGCGGAACGACGACTGCGCCTTCCATGCCGGCATTGTCGGCTATCAGACGGCACGGGGCGGTCAGCGACTCCCACACGGTCTTTGCACCGGTGGCCTCGTCGCCAGTCAGGCTTTCGACGACCGCGAGCACGGCTTTGCGGGCCCGAACCAGGGCGACGCCGCCGCCGGCGACAACGCCTTCCTCGATGGCTGCACGAGTTGCCGACACTGCATCTTCGATGCGGTGCTTCTTCTCCTTCAGCTCCACCTCGGTGGCTGCGCCGACCTTGATGACCGCAACGCCGCCGGCCAGCTTGGCGAGACGCTCTTGCAGCTTCTCGCGATCCCAGTCGCTGTCGGTGTTCTCGATCTCGGCCTTGATCTGATTGATGCGACCGGCGACATCGTCGG
>JAYTZE010000492.1:0-1451 GCA_043742385.1 Ilumatobacteraceae bacterium | reverse complement strand
CGATCGGCTTCCGCATGAACCTGTTCAACATCGGTGTCGAGGGCCAGTATCTGCTCGCTGCGTTGGTGGCTGCCCATGTGGGCGGGCTCATCGATCTGCCGGCGCCACTGCACGTCGCTGTGATCCTGCTTGTCGGCATGACCGTCGGCGCGACGTACAGCGGCGTCGCCGGCGTACTGAAGGTCAGTCGCGGCATCAGCGAGGTGATCTCGACGATCATGCTCAACGCCGTCGCGACGTCTGGCCTCATCGTCGCCGGGCTGAAGCTCTGGCAGGCGGGCGGATCCGTCGGTGGCACCGTCACCCGGGTGGGCACCGACGAGATTCCCAAGTCTGGGCGCATCCCCAACCTCAACAGCATCGTCGAGATATTCACCCGAGACATCGGGCGCGACCGCAAACTCACCGGCGTGCTGATCGTCGCAATCGCGGTCGGCGTCGGCTACCACGTGCTGCTGAATCGTTCACGTTTTGGATACGACCTGCGAGCCAGCGGCGCCAACCCGTTCGCCGCCCAAGCGGGTGGGGTATCGCCGAAACGCATGGTCGTGCTGGCGATGGTGCTGTCGGGCGCCGTGGCCGGACTGGTGGGGATGACGGAGATCATGCAGAGCGGCGTCTTCCCGGCGAACCCGATCCAAGGTCTTGGTTTTGCCGGCATCGCCGTGGCGCTGCTCGGCCGCAACAGCGCGTTCGGAGCTGCGGTGGCCGCCCTGATCTTCGCCTTCCTCGACATATCCAGCGGCATCCTGCAGAACACCGGCTCGGCCTCGCGAGAGATCGTGCAGATCATGCAGGGCCTCATCATCTTGGCGGCGGTCGTCGCCTATCAGGTCACGCAACGTGTGCGTGACCGAGAAGAGGCGAAAGCGGCTTCCGCTGCGCTCAGCGGGGCAGCGGCATGAACGTTGTCACCTATTTGAAGAACATGCCTGCGTGGGCGCGTTGGGCGCTCTACGCCTTCGTCGGCGTCGTGGTACTCAACATCGTGCAGGGTTTCGACGACACCAGCCTGCTCACGGCCGAAGGTACGACGCGAGCCATGCTGCGTTGGGGTGTGCCGATTCTGCTAGCAGGTCTTGGCGGTCTGTTCGCCGAACGTGCCGGCGTCGTCAACATCGGCCTCGAAGGCATGATGGTGTTGGGCACGTGGTTCGGCGCATGGGGCGCGCTGCAATTCGGGGCCTGGTGGGGCCTGTTCTTCGGTGCGCTCGGCGGTGCGCTCGGCGGTCTGCTGCACGCGGTTGCCACCGTGCAGTTCGGCGTCGACCACGTGATCTCAGGCGTGGCCATCAACATCCTCGGCCCAGGCATAGCTCGCTTTCTGTCGTCGGAGATCTTCAACGTCAAGTTCAAGGACCAAGGCGGCTCGATCACCCAGTCGCCGCGGGTCCCGACGGTGGGGAGATTCACCTTCCCCTTTCTTGCCGGCGGCGACCTGTTCGGTTGGA
>JAYTZE010000491.1:0-3141 GCA_043742385.1 Ilumatobacteraceae bacterium | reverse complement strand
CTCGCTGCGCTCGATCACTTGGCACGCTCCATCACTTCGACGATGCGCCAGCGCTTGTTCTTGCTGAGCGGGCGGGTCTCCATGACGCGAACCTTGTCGCCGGTGTGGGCGTCGTTGGTCTCGTCGTGGGCGTAGAGGCGCTTGGTGCGCATCATGAACTTGCCGTACTTGGCGTGGCGAACGCGCTCGATGATGGCAACGACTGCGGTCTTGTCCATCTTGTCGGAGACAACGAGACCCTCGCGAGTCTTGCGGTTCTTGCGACCGTCGGTGTCCACGACCACTTCGATCTTGGCTGCAGGCGCGGTTGTCACTGCCGCCGGCGCCACTTCGGGCGTCGGTTCGGCCGTTTCGACTGCTGCTACTTCTTGTACTTCAGCTTCTTTGGATGTTTCTTTGGGCATGTCTATTTCCCAGCCTCGGCGAGAGTGATCTCACGCTGACGGATGTAGGTGTTGATGCGGGCGATCTGGCGGCGCACCGTGCGGATCTCGGCGTTGTTGTCGAGCTGACCGGTGGCGTTGCGAAAGCGCAAATTCAGCGCTTCCTGCTTCGTGGCGCGAAGCTCGTCGACGAGGGCGCCGAGGTCGAGCTCTTTCAGTTCAGCAGTTGACTTGGCCATCAGTAGACCTCCTCACGGGTGATGATGCGGGCCTTGATCGGCAGCTTCTGGATGGCCTTGGCCATCGCGGACCTGGCGATCTCTTCGTTTGGATACGACAGCTCGAACAACACCCGTCCGGGACGAACCACCGCAACCCAGAACTCCGGGTTGCCCTTGCCAGAACCCATGCGGGTCTCGGCCGGCTTCTTGGTGACAGGCTTGTCGGGGAAGATATTGATCCACACCTTGCCGCCACGCTTGATGGCGCGGGTCATGGCGATACGGGCGGCTTCGATCTGGCGGGCGCTGAGCCAGCCGGGTTCGAGAGCCTGAATACCGTACTCACCGAAGGCCAGGTGGGCCCCACCCTTGGTGAGACCCGACGTGCGACCACGGTGGTGCTTACGGTGTGCGACCTTGCGAGGCATCAACATGATGATCAGTCCTCTCCACGGAAATGCGGAGCTTCCGAGCCGCCGTGTGTACGGCGAGCAATCTCTTCTTCTTCGTCGAGCAACTTCTCCAACTCAGGATCGGCTTCCTTGATCAACGGTGCTGCCTCGACATCGCCTTCGGCCGGACGGCGACCCGCCGACGACACGACGCGGCGCGGCTGGCCGGCACCTGACGGGTCACCGGCGGCCATCGCGGCTTCGCGGGTGATCTTGTCTTCGTTGACGCTCTTGTAGGGCACGATGTCGCCCTTGTAGATCCACACCTTCACGCCAACGCGGCCGCTTGAGGTACGGGCCTCACGGACACCGAAGTCGATGTCGGCGCGCAGCGTGTGCAGCGGGACACGGCCCTCGCGGTACCACTCGGTGCGGCTCATCTCAGCTCCACCGAGTCGACCAGAACACTGCACTCGGATGCCGAGGGCACCGGCTTTCTGGGCGTTCTGCACGGCACGCTTCATCGCCCGGCGGAACGCGATGCGGTTGACCAACTGGTCGGCAACACCCTGTGCGATCAGGGCCGCGTCGAGCTCGGGGCTCTTGATCTCGACAATGTTGAGCTGCACTTTCGGATTGCCGGTGATCTCGGTGAGCAAGGCACGCAACTCGTCGGCCTGAGCCCCACGACGACCGATCACGATGCCCGGGCGGGCGGTGTGTATGTCGACGCGAACCTTGTCGCGAGTTCGCTCGATCTCGATGCGGCTGACGGCCGCGCTCTCGAGCTTGGTCATCAGCGCCTTGCGGATCTTCCAGTCCTCGGTGAGGTATTCCTTGTAGTCACGCTCGGAGAACCAGCGGCTCTTCCAGTCGGTCGTGATGCCAAGACGGAACCCGTAGGGGTTGATTTTCTGGCCCATTTTAGTTGTCCTCCCCATCACTGGGTTTTGGGGCATCCGCTGCACTTTCGTCTGCATCGGATTGTGCCTCGTCACTGGCGCTTTCCTCGGCACCGGCGTCGGACTCAACGGTCTCGTCGGCAACTTCAGTTGCATCGGTGGTCACGTCGTCGACCACATCGGTCTCGACTGCGTCCACTACTTCGTCGTCGTGGTCGTGGCCCTCGTGGTCGTGGCCTTCGTGTTCCTTCAGGTCTTGGGCGTCTCCGACGGTTCCGCCTCGTGCCTCAGCGGCGCGTTGGCGGCTGCGCTCGACACGTGCCCTGCGGCTGGCAGACGTTCCGGCTGCTGCTGGGCGGCGACGGCCGGAGGCGGTGCGCTTGGCTTCGCGAGCTTGAACGACCTCGAGCCGGTCGTCGTCGAGACGGGCGAGCACGAGCGTGATGTGGCAGGTGCGCTTGTTGATGCGATTACCGCGGCCACGGGCGCGAGGTGTGAACCGCTTCAGCGTCGGGCCCTCGTCGGCGAAGCACGCCTTGACGAAGAGTTCGTCGGGATCCTGCTCGTCGTTGTGCTGGGCATTGGCGACGGCGCTCGCCAGTACCTTGCGAATGTCGTTCGACACTTCGCGGTCACTGAATTGCAGTACCTCGTCGGCACGTTTCACAGGCAAGCCACGAATCAGGTTCAGCACAACTCGCGCCTTGGAGGCGGACACGCGTAGGTACAAGGCACTGGCCTTGGTGCCACTGCGCTCGCCGGCAATCATGCTGCCTTCGTTCAACTTCGGCCCGGTCATCAGCGGCGACCCTTCGTGTTCTTCTCTTGTCCGGCGTGGTAGCGGAAGGTACGCGTCGGGCTGAACTCGCCCAACTTGTGACCAACCATCGACTCAGTGACGTACACAGGCACGTGCTTTCGGCCGTCGTGAACGGCAATGGTGTGACCGACCATGTCGGGAATGATGGTGCTACGCCGGCTCCAGGTCTTGATGACCTTGCGCTCGCCAGCGGTGTTCTGTGCGTCGACCTTCTTCAAGAGATGGTCGTCGACGAACGGGCCCTTCTTCAGGCTGCGTGACATTACGAATTACCCTTCATGACTAGCGGCGTCCCTTCGACGTGCGGCGACGACGCACGATCAATTGCTGCGACGGCTTGTTGACATTGCGGGTGCGTACACCCTCTGGCTTGCCCCATGGCGACACCGGCGGGCGACCACCCGACGTGCGGCCTTCGCCACC
>JAYTZE010000490.1:0-6187 GCA_043742385.1 Ilumatobacteraceae bacterium | reverse complement strand
GGCATACACCGTGCCGCCTCCTGCCAAAGGCGAGGACGAATCCAGCTCCACGGACAACGACACGAACTCCGACTCCGGAACCACCGATGATGATTCCGGCAACGCCGACACCTCGGACGACACTGCCGACGACGGGGAAACACCAGACGATGCAAGCAGCGACGAAGCGACTGCGTGGGTCGATCCCGATGCCGCCGACGCCAGTGGAGCTGCGACGTTCGACACGCATCTCACGGGCTTCGACCGGCTCACCGTTGCAGGCGGCTCGGTCGTCGATGTCCGATTCACCAACACCGGCAACCCGAACGGCCCGGTCACCGGAATCGATACCGGCACGTTCGACCCATCGACCATCGGCCCCGACGGCACAAACGCCTCGACGGTCGGATTCACGGCGACCGAGTTCATGGTGGCCGGGGCAGATCTGCAGGTGTCGTTCGACTCCAATCAGTTCGAGGCCATTGACAATCTCGACACCGGTCTCCAGCTGGACACGCCTGATGAAGTGTTCGACGCCGGCATGGAAGCCGGCAATGAAATCGGCGGTGAAAGCAACGGCTCGCTGCCGTTCCCGTAGTCATCGCATGCCTCGGGTAGCGTCGCCAGCGATGCCATCGAAGAACGTCGACCAGCTTCTGGCGCAAACGCTTGACGCGGCCGTCGGGGGGCAGGCCGGCGCGCTCGGGCTGTACGGGCCACGGGGTGCGGGCAAGACCTGGTGGCTCGACCGCACCGCCGACCAAGCGGCGCAACGCACGATGACGGTCATGCGGGCACGGGCAAGCAACCGAGACCGCGAGCTCACGTTCGGCGCCCTCGCCGGATTGCTGGCACCATGGCGCGACCGGCTCGACGACTCGGCGTGGGCAACGCTCAGGCCCGTGGTGACGCTCGACCATCGACGAGTCGACGCGCTCGACGTCAAACTGACCACCTTCCACTTCTTGTGCGCGCTCGCCGAGCAACAGCCGGTGTGCGTCATTCTCGACGACCTGCACTGGTTCGACGCAGCCACGCTCGAGGTGCTCGAGTTCGCGGCGCGTCGCGCCTCGGCCGACGCGATCGCGTTCATCAGCGCGTCGACAGGCGACGGCCCGATGATCGCAACCACGACAGTCCGAATCGAACCGACCCCGACGACCACGATTCGTCGCATGCTGATCGCTAGCGGCCTCGACGACGCAGCCGCCAATCGGTGCGCCGAAGCGGCCAACGGCAACCCGGGCATCGCCCGCGCCCTCGCCGAAGGTCTGACCGATCAGCAGCGGTCGGGGTCTGACCCGATCAGCGTCATCCCACGCCCGAGCGGTGAAATGGTCGACGAACTCCAGGCCAGGCTGCGCTCGTTCGGCGACATCGTGTGCAGATCGCTCGTGGTGGCGGCCGCCGAGCATGGAGGCGACACCTCCGCGGTACGCGCCGCGTTGACGACGCTGGGCGAGCCAACAAGCGGGCTCGATCAAGCAGAGTCATTGGGCATCATCGACATCGTGGGTGCGCACTTCGCGTTCACCGATCCGTGGGTACGCACCGTCGCCTACCACCTCGTCGCCCCCACCAGCCGACGGTCAGCCCATCGCGCCCTGGCCGCCTGGTTCGCAATGCCCGAGCAAGCCGCTCAACGCGCCTGGCACCTCGCCGCGGCCGCCGACGGGCCGAGCCAACCGGTCGCGGAAGCGCTCGAACTTGTTGCGGCCGACGCCGCCCGACGTGGCGGCATCGGTTCGGCGGCGATCACGGCCGAACGGGCGGCGGAGTTCGGCATGACGTCTCACGATCGTCAACGCAACCTTCTCGCCGCGCTGCGGTGGTGGATCGACGCGACCTCGACCGAGGGCGTACGACGGGTGCTCCGGTCGCTCGATCCGATCGACTTCGACGCCGCAGTCGCCAAGGCCGAGGCGACCGAGTTCCTCGACGGCGGAGCGGTCGCCGTGCAGTGGGCCGGGGCGGTTGCTCCGGGGCCCTGGGCCGAAGCCAGGACCCACCGCCTGGCGATTGCGACGGCTCTCGAACGGGGCAACCATCGAGCCGCGCTCCGCGCCCTCGATGCGAATCGATCACTCGGCGAAGCACGCCACGCGCTTGCCAGCGCAGTCGCGCTCCGACATGCCGGCGAGACTCGCCGCGCTCGAGACACGTCGACGGCGGCCGCCGCATTGTTCGATCGCTCCGACGCGTACCCAGCTCGGGTCGCGCTCCTCGTCGCCATCGATCTCGACATCCTGCAAGGTCGGGGCCGCGACGCCATCGTCACCATCGAAGCGGCTCCGCACCTTCCGTCCGCGCTGCACGATCAGGCTGCGTTGCTGGCTGCGCGAGCGCGCCTTCAGTGTGACCCAGCCCTCCTGCCAACGTCCGAACCACTGGCATTCACGCCACACGGCGAGGGTCCGCTGTTCGAGGTGCGCGCCGCCATCCAAGCGGGGGTGATCAACAGCGACCTGTCGTCCCTGATGACAGCGGTCGAGCTGGCCGAACGGCACACGCTGCCGATCGAGGCGGGCGAGGCTCGCCTGTGGCTCAGCGAGTTACAACCATCGGCCGATCGATCGAAGACAGTCACACTCTGTCGGGCAGGGCTGCAACGATGCGGCGTTCGAGCGTGGGACCAACGGCTGTCACTGGCCCCCACAACGGTCGAACCGCCTCGGTCGCGGCGGCAAGCCGACCCCGGTCTCGACGCCCTGAGCCAAGCCGAGTTCAGGGTCGCCGAGGCAGTAGCAAGCGGACTCACCAATCGCCAGGCCGCGGCGGCCCTCATCATCTCGGTGAAGACCGTCGACTTCCATCTGCAGCAGATGTATCGCAAACTGGGGATACGGTCGCGAACCGAACTCGCCGTGCGAATGACCAACTTCGAACCGTCAACAGGAGGAGTTCCGCGATGACTGACTGGTGGCGAGCACTCGAGGAAGAACTCGAGCGCCGCGGCATTGACGCCCCCGACCCCTGGGCGTCGGCGGGTGTTTCGTCGGAACAATCGGTGCTCACGCCAGATCAGCGCGCCTTTCTCGAGCAGGTCACGAGTGCGCCGGTCCAGGGGCTCGACGACGAGCTCGACGACGATTCAAGCTAATTCAGGGTATCCACCCGGTTCACAGACCCAGGGCGATGACGTACCGTGCGGGGAGTGAGCGCCATCTGCCTTCGCCCCCGACTGGGAGTCGACCTCGGCACATTGGTGACCGTCGCCGTCCAGGCCCCGGAGTCTGGCGCGACCGCCGAGATTCCGTCAGCCGTGGCGCTCGGCGAAGACGGCCTCGTCGCGGGTGTGCAAGCCGAACAGGTGCTCGCCGCCCAGCCGGCTCGTGGTACACGCCAACTCAAGCGGCGATTCGGTGACACCACCCCCATTGTGCTCGATGGCGAGGCGATCCAGCCCGACGCATTGGTCGGCGAACTGCTTCGGGCGGTCGTCGCCACCTCAGGCATCGACCCCTCGAACTCAACGCTGGCGCTCACCCATCCGGCCTCATGGCGCGGATACAAGCTCGAGTTGCTGCAAACGATCGGCACGTCGCTCGGATTCGTTGACGTCGAGTTGATCTCCGAGCCGGTCGCCGCCGTCCGCCGCTACGCGTCGGCGGGCAAGATCTCGACTGGCGACAATGTAGCGGTGTACGACCTCGGCGGCACGTTCGACGCCGCCATCGTCTCGCTCGCCGAATCCGAGCCCTCGTTGGTCGGTACGCCTCAGTCGCTCGAGCGTTGCGGTGGCGCAGAGATCGACCAACTGGTGTTCGAGCACGTCGCTATGGCGCTCGGTGGATCGTTGGAGCACCTCGATCGCAACGACGACGAGGTGCGCCGCGCCGTTGCAGTGGTCCGCTCTGCGTGCACCGCAGCCAAGCACGAACTGTCGACCAAGAGTGACGCTTCCGTCAGCGTCGTCATGCCGGGCCTGGACACCTCGGTGCGCATGACGCGCGACGAGTTCGAGACGGCGTTGCGCCCGTACATCACCGAAACGTTGCAAGCCCTCGATCGGGCGATTGCGGCCGCTGACATGACCCCACTCGATCTCGCCGGGGTCATTCTGTCGGGAGGTGGATCGCGTATCCCACTCGTCGCCGAAATGGTCGCCGGGCACCTCGGGCGACCAGTGCTCAACGACTTCGACTCGAAACTGGTCGTCGCCTCCGGGGCGGCCGAAACGATCGCTGCCCCCTCTTGCCAACCTTTCACATCCATCGCCGACATAGCCTCGGCTTCGCCCAGGGAGAACAAAATGAGTGACCAAACAACCCCTCCGGCCGGTTCAGTTCCAGCCAACCCTGCGGGCGGTCGGTCGACTCCGCCACCACCACCGGCTTCCGCCAAGAAAGGCCCGTCGAAGGCCGCCAAGATCGCCGGGGGTGCCGCCGCGGCGGCGGCCGCCGTCGCGGCTGGCGTGATGTACGGCGACGACATCGTCGACGCAGCCGGCGGCGGTGATGACGAAACGGGCGGCGGACCAGTCGAGACCGCCGACCGCAGTGAGCGAGAGACCACGGACTACGACAGCATGGATGCCTTCGACGCCGCCGCGCCGAGCGATGCCGGGGTCGTTGCCGAGCCGGTTGCCGAGCCGGTCGCCGGGCCGCTCGGCACCCCGCTCGTCGAAGCCGCTGCGGCGCGGGTCGCGCCCCGAGAGGCGGCGCCGCGGCAAGCACAGCGAACCGAGGCCGAATCGGCACAAGGCGGTGGCGATGGTGCTCAATCACAGGCAGCTGGTGCTCCGGGTGCACACCGTCCGGCTCCCACCCAGACCACCGGAATTGACGGCGGGGCGGCCACCGCGCCGTCAGCGACGCCTGCCGCAGCAGCGCCTCAACCCGTCGCGCCCGTGGCGCAGCCAGCGCCCCCTTCGGTCGATGCCGAGTTCGAGTCAGCGCGGACGACGCTGCTCGAACGGCTCGACAACTTTGAGGCACCGCCGGGTACGAGCCCCGAGGACGCCCAACAACTCCGCCAAGAACTGATCGACGCGGTCGAGCGGTTCGATCCGGCCCCTGGTCAGACCACGCAGGAAGCGCTGGCCGAACTCCGTGACGACTACGACCGGCGCGTGGAGGACTTCACCCAAGATCAGAAGATCGATGCCCTGATCCAAGAGGCGCAACGTGACAACGAGGCCGAAGCCGCGACCCCAGCCGATGGTGAGACGCCAACGGCTGTTCCCGTCGACACCCCGGTCGAAGCCGAAACCGAGGGCGCCGCTGACGATGCTTCGTCGGTCGAACCCGCTTCGCTCGAGCCGAACGACGACGACGCGATCGATACGTCGGTCACCGACGACCTGAACATCGAGATCGACCCAGCAGCAATTCTGATCGGCCTCGACCAACCAGTCGACCCAGCAGCAATTCTGATCGGCCTCGACGAACCGGCCGATGGCGGCCTCAAGGACGACTTCGACATGATGATCGCCGAATCGGGATCGGAGTCGGAGATGCAGTTTGAGACGTCCGACATCGGCGTCCCGGTAGCGAGATCATTCGACGTGAAGGACGACGATGATGGCTCGGCCATGCAGCAGCAGATCACTGACGTGCGAGCGACGTACGTCCCCCCAGCGGAACAGCCAGTGCTGGTTGGCGAGGCCAGAGGCGACGTCTCGCCCGACGCACCAATCGATGCCCCGATCGACTCGCCGATTCACCTCGCCGACGATGTGCTCGGCGATGTGTTGGTTGCATCAATGGTTGGGCGGGCGGAGCCGGCGGTCGTCGACCTCGGCGAACCGATCGTGGTCGACGCCCCCGAAATCGTCGCAGGGCTGATCGAAACCAACCAGCAGGTCGAGATCGTCGAGGTCGTCGTCGAGCCGATCATGCAGATCGAGCTGATCCCGGCTCCGCTCGACGATAGCGGGCCGGAAGAGGCCGACTTTGCCGCCGACATCGCCAGCGACATCACGCCCGCTGCACCCGACACGCTCTCGTTCGAGCCGTGAGCAGCGAACGACGAGCGGCCGATTCAGACGAAACGAAAGCTCGAGATCAGGTCGACGAAGGCGTTCATGTTGGCTTGCACCGACTCGTCTCGCTGGCTCGTTCCGATGATCTGGAAGAAGTCGACGAGCTTGCCGCCTTCGGTGACCGGAGCGAAGAACATCGCCTGCACCTGCGCCAGCGGCCGACCCGTCGGACCGTCGAGATTGACCCCTCGCAGGTAGACGACATTGTCGCCGAATCGAGCGATC
>JAYTZE010000489.1:0-12696 GCA_043742385.1 Ilumatobacteraceae bacterium | reverse complement strand
GGGTTTGTGCAAGGGCGTGACTTTGTGCCCTACGTCTGTTGACGCGGTCACGACATACTGCGACTCGTGGGAACTGCAACGAAGGAACCAAATTCACTGCGAGCGGGAACATACCCATCGAGGCGAGCCCAGCGGTACCAACAACGTCGGGCGCGGACGCGACACAGGGTCATCGCTGTGGGCAGCGCCGTAGTACTGGCGATGGTTGTCGCGCTGATCGTGGTGGTGTCGAGTGGCGAGGGCAAGACCGAGACGACTGCACCGTATGCGGGAACCACGTTGAGCGTCGGCCTCGGCGAGTACACCATCTTCGGAGATCTGATCGCACCGGCCGGCGCGGTGCGCCTTCAGGCGATCAACCAGGGCGGAATCTTGCACAACGTCGGCATCCGACGCGGGCCGATCAGTGGCGACATGCAGCCTGGTGGGAGCTTCACGATCGAACTCGGTGTGCTCGCGGCCGGCACGTACGAGTTGTACTGCGACATTCCCGATCACGTCGAACAGGGCATGGTGGCGAACCTCGTCATCACATGATCGGCGTGGCTGGATCGACTCAACCTCGATGGGCGAGATAGTCGTCGCACATCTCGATGAGGCGATCGCGTCCGAAACTGGGTTCATGACCACCGTGCACCACAGTCACGGGCAATTCGCGGAGCCGCCGCATCGTCGATACATAGGTGTCGATGTCTGATCCGTCCAGTTCGTCGAGGAGGGGGCCGTCGTACACGGCGTCGCCCGAGAACAAGATGCCGGTCGTTGCTTCCCAGAGCCCGATACTGCCTGGCGAATGACCCGGTAGATGCAGGACCTCGAAGCTCCGGTCGCCGAGGTCGATGATGTCGCCTTCGTCCAGCAGGCGTGTCGCTGGAACTGGGTCTCCCTTGGAGATCGTTGCTTCGAGCCCACCCGGTGGCACGGCATCGACGAAGAGCCGCGGAATCGAGTAGCCGGCCCGCCTGTAGGGACCGAGCACGGTTTCGCCATAGACGGATGAGTCGAGGTAGATCGTCACGGTCTCGGCGAGGTCGGATGACTCCGAATGATGGACGGCTCGATCGGGGAACTCGCCGAGGCCGCCGATGTGATCGCTGTGGGAGTGGGTCGCCACTGCGAGCAGCCCGTTCGACAGCTCGCGCTCGACGAGGTGACGCAATGGAGCGAGGCCAAGCGACGTGTCGATCACGAGGTCGGTCGCTCGACCCTGGACATGCCACACGTTGCAGCGAAGCAGTGGATGGACGTGCGGCTCGCTGACGTGTGTGATGCCACCGTCGATGTGTTCACAGACGAACCACGGGTCGGCGACGGGTAGGTCGATCATCCGAAGCGGACGAGGCAGCGGCGCGGGCCACGCACTTGGCCCCCGGCCCAGGTGACGGCCCCTGGGTCGACCAGCTCGAACTCGGGGATCCGTTCCATCCACGTCTGGAGCGCAACGCGCAGTTCGAGCCGGGCCAGGTTGGAGCCCGCACAACGGTGGATTCCGGCGCCAAAGGCCACGTGGCGATTGTGCTCGCGATCGAGGATGACGTCGTCGGGGTTGTCGAACTGTCGTGGATCGCGATTGGCGGCGGGGAACGACATCAACACACGATCGCCCGCTTGCATCGGGCAACCCTGGAACTCGGTGTCGCGATCCACGATGCGGGCCATGGTCACGGGCGAGTAGGCGCGCAACAGCTCTTCGATCGCCATCGGCCAGATCAGGGGCTGCTCGCGCAACTGGCGACGGTGTTCGGGATGCTGGGCGAGATGCCACAGCGACGATCCGATGGCCGACCACGTGGTGTCGATGCCTGCGACAAGCATGAGGTTGCACACGCCCATCACGTAGTCCTCCGACACCAGTTCGCCGTCGACGCGGGTGTTCAGCAAGTCGGTGATCAGGTCGTCGTTGCGTGAATTGGCTTTGCGGTCGTCGAGTTGGGCTCGGAAGAACCCGAGGATCTTCATCCGGTTCTCGAGTCGCACCTTGGGATCCATCAGGCCGATCTCGAGCACGCCACGCACCCATGAGGTGAACTCATCGGCCATCTCCAGTGGTACGCCGAGCATGGTGGCAATGACACGGACAGGAATCTGCTGGGCGTAGTCGGTGCCGGCGTCGGCTTGACCGGTATCGATGAAACCGTCGATCAACTGATGGCACAAAGCCGTCGTGCCGTCTTCGTACTTGGCGACAGCTTGCGGCGCGAACGTGGGCAGGATCGTGCGTCGATGCCAGTGATGCTCGGGAGGATCGGAGGTGATCGGCGGCGCGGCAACCCCCGCGTACGGGCCTTCGACCTGGCCCGCGGGTGGCGGAACCACGATGATGTTTCGCGACGTGAAGATGTCGTGCTCCTGGGCAACGGCGACGATGTCGTCGTACCGCGTCGGCATCCACGAGCCACCCCATCGATCGCTGTGAGCGATCGGGCATGTCGATTCGCGAATCTCGTGCATGGTCGGATACGGGTCGCGCACAAACCCCGGATCGAAGATGTCGTAGTCGGCGAGCCAGTCGGTTGGTGAGTCGGTTCCCATAGTGCTCAACTCTTCTCATCGGATGTGATGGCTTCTTGGAGCGTGATGGCGCGCTCCGGGCAGTTGGCCTCGGCGCGGCGCACGCTCGCTTCGAGATCGGTCGGTATCGGGCTGAGCAACACCACGGCGTTGCCGTACTCGTCGCTTCCGAAGACTCGTGGCGCGGCGATTGCACACATCTGATGACCGTGACACTTGGTGTCATCGACTATCACTCTCATGACAAGCAGACTACGAGCGCCGCTAGCTCGCATAAGCAGCGAAGAGTTCGCCGATCGCCACCGCTTGACCACCGATGGTCGACGACATCACGGCGATGGGCAGTACGCCGAGCGACAGCCACTCATCGAGGCGGTCGCGAACTGCGTGAGCCGAACCGCTGATCGTGCAGTCGTCGATCCATGCGTCGGTCATCAAGGCTGGCAGCCGATCACGATCGCCAGCGTCGAGCGCGGCCTCGACCGCGGCCATCTCTCCCTCGTAGCCTGCCTGCTTCCAATAGTTGCGGTAGTTCGGCAGCGTCAGGTAGCCGGCAAGTGTGCGCCGATGGATCGCCCGTGCCGCGCGGAGGTCGGCGTCGATGACGGTCGGCACCATGTTGGCGAGGAAGAAGTCGTCGCGCCCGGCGACGGCAACTCTGGCGAGCTGGGTGGGCATGTACCGCTGCGATGCATTGGCCCAGATGGCGCCGTCGGCCACGGCAAGGGCCAGGTCCAGCATCTTGTCGCGAAGCGTCGCCAGATAGATCGGTGGGAGCGGACCCGACGACCGTGTCGCGGCTTGCATGGCTGCGACGTAGGTGCCCATGTCGTGCAGTGGCTTTCCGGTGTTGATGCCGAGACGGTTCATCGCCGGCTCGTGACTGACACCGACGCCCAAGCGGAAGCGGCCGCCGCTGACCTCATGCAAGTGTCCAGCAGTGACGGCGACCTCCACTGGGTGGCCGTGATAAATCGGCTGGATGCTGGTCCAGAACGGGATCGTGTTCGTGACGTGAACCAACGATCCGCACAACGCCAGGTTGCCGTGGATGCCGGGGCTGGCCAGTCCTGCAAAGCCACGCCGTTCGGCCTCAGACGCCAGTTCGAGGATCGTGTTGCGCTTGGTCGGCGTTCCGATCACCGACAGTGCGGGCATGGCCGTCGTGGCAGTCATCTCCAGGACCGTACAGCCGGGTAGCGTTCGGGGCCGTGGCTGAAGCAGGAATCGGGCGAGACCAGCCACACCAGGCCGGCAGGCTCTTGCGCGTGGCGATGATCTGTCCGTACAGCTTGTCGGTGCCTGGCGGCGTGCAGGCACAGGTCATGGGCCTGTCGCGAGAACTTCGCAAGATGGGTATCGAAGTGCGCGTACTCGCACCGTGCGACGGCCCTCCACCGGCGACCTTCGTGACACCACTCGGCAACAGCCTGCCGACGTCGGCAAATGGCTCGATGGCCCCGTTGGCCCCCGACCCGTCGTGCTCGCTGCGCACCATGCGTGCCCTTGGCGACGAGCAGTTCGACGTGCTGCACCTCCACGAACCGTTCATTCCGGGCCCTTGCCAGACCGCGATGCTGCTGCACCCCGCGCCCGTGGTGGCCACCTTTCATGCCGCCGGCGAGAGCGCCAGCTACAAGTATCTCAAGCTGACGATCAAGCCTGCCGCCAACAACATTGCCCACGCCGTGGCAGTCTCGAAGGATGCCGCCGAGTTGGTGCGGCGCTACATCGGCGGCGACTATGAGATCCTCTACAACGGGGTCGAGCTCGACGCGTACCGCGCCGCTGCGGCGCACCCGACGACCGGGCCGACGATCTTCTTTTGCGGTCGCCACGAGGAGCGCAAGGGCCTGGACGTTCTGCTGGCCGCCTTACAACAACTGGGCCCTGAGGTGCGCCTGTGGGTCGGCAGCACAGGACCCGACACGGCGCGTCTCCGGGGTGAATTCGCAGGCGATTCGCGGATCGAATGGCTTGGCCGATTGACCGATGCCGACAAGGTGGCCAGGCTGCGCGGCGCCGACGTGTTCTGCGCACCGTCGCTGTACGGCGAGTCGTTCGGCGTGGTGTTGATCGAGGCGATGGCCGCGAATACGGCCATCGTGGCCAGCGGACTCGACGGATATCGCAACGTGGCCACCGACGATGTCGATGCCATCCTGGTCGAGCCCGGCGAGGTCGACGCCCTGGCCGGAGCGCTGCGCCGGGTGTTGTTCGAACCGGGGCTGAGCACCAGGTTGCAACAGGCAGGGTCGCATCGAGCCGAGGATTTTTCGATGACCGCGCTTGCCACGCGGTACGCCGAGCACTACGTCAGATTGGCCACCAGTCGCCCGAGACGCGAGCGGCCGCCGACCAGGGAGTCCTTCTGGCGGAGCTGGCGACGCCGTATGATGGCTGACTAGCGCGCCTCATTTGGCGCCTCAACATTCTTGGAGAACTCATGCTTTGGATTGTGTTGGCGATCGTCGCCGTCATTGTCATTTACCTGATCGTTGCCTACAACGGGTTGATCCGCGGTCGTAACCAGATCGAAAATGCCTGGTCGCAGATCGACGTGCAACTCAAGCGACGCATCGACCTCATTCCTAACCTGGTCGAAACCGTCAAGGCCTATGCAGCCCATGAAAAGGACACGCTCGATGCTGTCGTCCGGGCTCGAAACGCTGCCATTGCCGCTCCTGCAACGCCGTCCGGACAGGCCGAGGCCGACAATCAGATCACTGGTGCTTTGCGGCAACTGTTCGCTCTCAGCGAGGCATATCCCGACCTCAAGGCCAACCAGAACTTCCTCGCGCTGCAAGAAGAACTGACGGCTACCGAGGGTCGAGTTGCCTACGCTCGGCAGTTCTACAACGACTCGGTGTTGGGCTACAACAACAAGCTGCAGGCCTTCCCGACGGTGTTCTACGCGAAGGCGTTGAAATTCCAGCGCCGTGAATACTTCGAGACCGACGAGGCTGCCCGCCAGGTCCCCAAGGTCGAGTTCTGAAGCGCAGTCACGCCAGTGCGGCGGCGCTTCTCCCTAGCCTGAGACTCTGATGTTTGAACTGATCAAGGCCAACAAGCGGCGCAGCGCGGTGCTGATTTTCTCCTTCGTCGTGCTCTTGTCGCTGGTCGGCGCCGCTCTTGGGGTCCTCTTCGGCGGGGGACCCGTCTGGACCATCGTTGCCCTGGTGGCCTCGGGCGCTATGGCGTTCGCGTCGTACTGGAAGGCCGACAAGATCGCACTTGCGGTCAGCCGCGCCCACCCTGCCGACCCGCAGCAGTACCAGCGATTGCACAACCTCGTCGAGGGCCTGTGCATCGCTGCTGGGCTTCCCAAACCCGGCGTGTACATCGTCGATGATCCGGCGCCGAATGCTTTTGCTACCGGCCGCAACCCCAAGCATGCAGCAATCGCCGTCACCACTGGATTGCTCGAGAAGTTGAACCGTGTCGAACTCGAGGGTGTGATTGCACACGAACTGTCTCACGTGCGCAACTACGACATTCTGGTTTCGACGCTGGCCGTCACGTTGGTTGGTTCAATCGCGTTGCTGACCAACATCGGCATGCGGATGATGTGGTGGAACGGCGGGCGCGAGAGTCGCGATGGCGATCGAAACGGCGGGAACCCGTTGGCAATCCTTGGATTGGTCCTGTTGATCTTCGCACCGATCATCGCCAAGTTGATGCAGGCGGCTGTCAGTCGACGTCGCGAATCATTGGCCGATGTCAGCGCCTGTCAGATGACCCGCTACCCGCCCGGGCTGATTTCAGCGCTCGAGAAGCTGCGCGACGACACCACGGTGACGCACTCTGCTACGACTGCTACAGCACATTTGTGGATCGAGCAGCCCATGTCAGGCGTGGGCGATCACGGCAAGTTCGGCCGTTTGAACCGCATGTTCGATACGCACCCCCCGCTCGAAGAACGTATTGCACTGTTGAGAGAATTGTGAGACCAGCCAGGAGATCGTTGGCCCTCCTCCTTGCGCTTGCACTCGCCGCTTGCAGCGGCAGTGAAGCCGCAGCGCGCACCACCGTGGCCGAGACTTCGCCGCCGACCACCAAGCCAAGCCCGACCACGACAACCGAGGCGTCGACCACAACGTCGTCGTCGTCGACCACAACGACAACGCTCCCCCCAGATCCGGTGATGCCACTCACGGGTCTGCCCGTCGTGGACCCGGCGATCGCCGGCCGTCCAGCGGTCGTGGTCAAGATCTCCAACGATCCCGGTGCGCGACCGCAATCTGGACTCGACTCGGCCGACATCGTGTTCGAGGCGTGGGGTGCTGGTCCCACCCGATTTGCGGCTGTGTTCCACAGCGAAGACGCCCCGAAAGTCGGCCCGATTCGTTCTGCCCGTACGCAAGACGTGGATCTCGTCGGCTCGTTCAACGGCGCGGTGTTCGCCTGCTCGGGTGGCAACGCCGGCGCGATCGCGGCGATCCGCTCGAGCGACCTGCTGGTGCTCACCGAGAGCCAGGGCCCGGGTTGGTTCCTCGACAAGAACCGCCGTCGCCCGCACGCCACGTTCAACGACACAGCCTCGCTGCGCACCAACGTGGAATTCGGCCGCCCCGGTCCGGTTCAGCAGTTGCACTATCGCGAGACGGGCGAGAGCGCAGCCGGCGTTGCGTCGGCGGGTTTCAAGCTGAAGATCGAGTTGGTCGACGCTGAGTGGCAGTTCGTGCCGGAAACGAACAGCTACGCACGGTCGCAGGAGGGTCGTCCTCATCTGATGGCCGACCGCACCCGCGTTGATTTCACCAACGTCATCGTGTTGTGGATCAACTATGACCACAGCCCGGCCGATGTTCGCTCGCCCGACGGCGGAACCATCGGCAACGGCGATGCGGTGGTGTTCACCAACGGAAAGATGATCAGAGCCAAATGGGCCCGCAACAATCGGCTGAAGCCGATCGAGCTCACGGACATGTCAGGAGCACCGGTGTTGTTGATGCCGGGCACCACGTGGTTCGAGCTGGCTAATACCGGTAAGGGCACTTTCCCCGGCACCGACGAGTTGGAAATACTGCCTGCCTGACCTGGG
The DNA here is from genome assembly GCA_043742385.1 of Ilumatobacteraceae bacterium. GTDB lineage: Bacteria > Actinomycetota > Acidimicrobiia > Acidimicrobiales > Ilumatobacteraceae > JAENVT01. The sequence continues at coordinate 5,141 of JAYTZE010000489.1, read as the reverse complement.
CCGACAGCAGAGTGACGACCGCATCGCGGCTCACTCTGCTACAACTTCTATCGCACACACCCCCGCTCGAAGAGCGCAATTGCACTGCTGAGAGAACTGTGAAATACACCAAAACAACGAAATTCATGATTGCCGCGCTCGTCCTTGCCGCATGCGGCGGCGACGGCGATTCGGCGCCAGCCACAACGGTCGCCGAGTCCACGGTGCCCACCACGGAGTTGGCGACGACCACGTCGAGCCAGGCATCGACCACCACGATCGAGTCAACCACCACGTCGACAACGATTCCGGCTAATCCGGTGATGCCGTTGACCGGTCTTCCGATCGTCGACCCGATGGTGGCAGCGCGGTCTGCGTTGGTCGTCAAGATCGACAACCATCCCAACGCCCGTCCGCAGAGCGGGCTGAACCAGGCCGACATCGTGTTCGAGGAGAATGTCGAGAAGCTCACTCGTTTCGCCGCCGTGTTTCAGAGCATCAATCCGGATCCGGTCGGCCCGATCCGAAGCGGCCGCACCCAAGACGTCGAGCTGCTCGGATCACTGAACAAGCCGATCTTCGGTTGGAGCGGGGGCAACCCGGGTGTTACCGAGGCGATCAACGGCTCCGACTTCATCGTCGCCAATGTGCAGGGCAACGCTCGAAAGGCCAGTCAGGCGTACCGCTCCCGCGACCGCTCTGCACCCCACAACTTGTATGCCCAGGGCAGTGGCTTGTTCACGATGTCACCCGAGGTTCCCTCGCCGCCTCCCCAGCAGTTCGGCTACCGCAAGGATGGAGCAGCAGTCGCAGGCGTTGCCTCCGGCGGCGTCGATCTGAAGATGGATGGCGTCAATGTGACCTGGAAGTTCGATACCAAGTCCAGCAAGTACCTGCGGTTCCAGGGTGGCAACGCCCACAACGACGCCGCGCTCGGCCAAGTCAGTGCCGACAACGTCGTGGTGCTGGTGGTCGACTATCAACGCAGTGATGTCGATTCAAACAGTCCCGAAGCGCAGACCACCGGCACCGGCGAGGTGTACGTCTTCAGTGGAGGCAAGGTCCTTCACGGCAAGTGGACTCGCACCGAACGACTTGCGCCGTACCTACTGACGGCCGATAGCGGTGACCCGATCCTGCTGACTCCTGGTCGCACCTGGGTCGAATTGGCTCGCATCGATTCGACCACACCGATTCTGGTGTAGACGGTTCTCACCAGCAGGTTCCGCGCGAACGTGGTGCCGGCAACACCAGCTAATGTCGTGGTTGCTCCTTGGGTCGCGTCTCGGTGTGGCGGTACGCTAGGAGTATGACTTCGAGCAGTTCTTCGCCGCGCGCTACCGGTACCTATCCGGTGAAGCGTGGTCTCGCTGAGATGTTGAAAGGTGGCGTCATCATGGATGTCGTCACCTCTGAGCAGGCCAAGATCGCCGAAGACGCAGGGGCATGTGCCGTGATGGCGCTCGAGCGAGTGCCTGCCGACATCCGTCGCGACGGCGGCGTGGCCCGTATGAGCGACCCGGAGATGATCGAGGCCATCAAGGCCGCGGTCACCATTCCAGTCATGGCCAAGGCACGCATCGGCCACTTCGTCGAGGCTCAGATCCTCGAAGCGTTGGGTGTCGACTACGTCGACGAGAGCGAAGTACTCACGCCGGCCGACGAGACACATCACATCGACAAGTACGCGTTCACCGTGCCGTTCGTGTGTGGCGCCACCAACCTCGGCGAGGCGCTACGGCGCATCAGCGAGGGCGCCTGCCTGATCCGTTCGAAAGGCGAAGCCGGCACCGGCAACATCGTCGAGGCTGTGCGCCATCTCCGCAACATCATTGGCGATATCCGCAAGGTTGGCCAGGCCGATTCTGCCGAGCTGTTCCAGTGGGCTAAGCAACTGCAGGCACCACTGCCGTTGGTGCAAGAGATCGCCGAATCGGGCTGGCTGCCAGTACCGCTGTTCTGCGCCGGGGGCATCGCCACACCGGCCGATGCCGCGCTGGCAATGCAGCTGGGCGCCGAGGCCGTGTTCGTCGGCTCGGGCATATTCAAGAGCGACGATCCCGCCCCGCGAGCCAAGGCCATCGTCGAAGCCACGACGCATTTCCGCGACGCAGACATCCTCGCCAAGGTCAGCCGAGGACTCGGCGCCCCGATGACTGGTATCGCCATGGACGAGATCAATCAGCGGTACGCGGAGCGCGGCTGGTAGTCATGGCGCAGGGGGGCGGGTCTGATCGGCTCGTCGGTGTGTTGGCACTGCAGGGCGCCTTCACGGCGCATCAGCGCGCCCTCGAGTCCGTCGGAGCGAGAACTCGTCAGGTGCGCCAGCCAGGTGACCTTGTCGGAATTGACGCACTCGTGATGCCAGGCGGCGAGAGCACGACGATGTCGCGGCTGCTGACCACATCGGGCCTGTTCGACGACATCAAGGCGACGCTGAGCGATGGCCTACCCGTGCTGGGTACGTGTGCGGGGATGATCCTGCTGGCCACAGAGGTGCTGGACGGTCGGCCGGATCAACTCAGTTTCGGTGCGATCGACATGACGGTTCAGCGCAACGGGTATGGCCGCCAGGTCGACAGCTTCGAGACCGACCTCGATGTAGTTGGCCTCGATGGTCCATTTCACGCCGTTTTCATACGCGCCCCCAAGGTTGTTGCCATCGGCACGAACGTCGAGGTGCTCGCCGAATACGATGGTGTGCCGGTCGTGGCTCGACAGGGTCACGTGATGGTGGCATCGTTCCACCCTGAACTTACGGGCGACGCACGGCTGCACGCCCGATTTCTGCAGGAGGTTTAGGCCATGTCAGGCCATTCGAAGTGGGCGACCATCAAGCACAAGAAGGGCGCGGCCGACAAGGCCCGCGGTCAGCTCTTCGCCAAGATGGCCAGGCAACTCGAGGTTGCCGCACGCGAGGGCGGCGGCGACCCCAACTCCAACGCGACTTTGCGCACAGCTGTGCTGAAGGCGAAGGCCGGACAGATGACCAACGATGCCATCGATCGCGCCATCAAGCGCGGCACCGGCGAAGACGACGGTCGCACCTACGAGGCGATCACCTACGAGGGCTACGCGCCCGGGGGCGTTGCACTGCTGATCGACGTGCTCACCGACAATCGCAATCGCACGGGCGCCGAGGTTCGCAACATCTTTTCGAAGCTCGGCGGTTCGATGGCAGAGCCTGGCGCGGTCGGTTGGCAGTTCACCCGACGCGGGGTGATCCTGGTGACCGGTCGCGACGAGGACAGCGTGATGATGGCCGCGCTCGAGGCCGGGGCCGACGATGTATCGACCGACGACGACGGCTTCCGAATCACATGCGACCCGTCGGCCGTCTACGACGTGCGCGATGCGCTGCAGGCCGCGGGGTTCGAGGTCGAGTCGGCTGAAAGCACCATGGTCGCCAGCCAGTTGATCGAGGTGACCGACACCGACGATGCTCGCAAGATCCTGCGGATCGTCGATGCGTTCGAAGACAACGACGACGTGCAAGACGTGTACAGCAACTTCGATATCAGTGATCAACTGATGGAGTCCGTCGGAGCATGAGCGTCGGAATGGGTGACAAGGCTCCCGAGTTCAGCTTGCCCGCCACGGGTGGTTCGCCGATTTCGTTGTCGGACTTCGCGGGCAAAGCAGTCGTGCTGGTCTTCTATCCGGGTGACGACTCATCGGTGTGCACCAAGCAACTGAACTCGTACAGTCGAGAACTCGACGAGTTCGAATCGCTCAATGCCCAGGTCCTCGGAATCTCCGCGCAGGGCGTCGAGAGCCACGAGATGTTCGCCGGCAAGCAAGGCTTGAAGTTTCCGCTGCTCGCCGATACCGGCAAGTCCGTTGCGGCCCTCTATGGCACTCTCGGCCCGCTCGGATTTCCACGGCGCTGCGTGTTCATCGTCGACAAGCATGGCGTCATCCGCTACGCCCACAGGGCGATTGCCGGCCTCACCTACCGCCCGGTCAGCGAACTCGTCGAGGTATTGAGTTCGCTGTAGTAGCGATCACCCACTCCCAGCCCGGGGAGTACTACAGTACGAACCTGTGTTCGTCCCGCAACGCGTCTTGGGTATCGACCCCGGCCTCACCCGATGTGGGTACGCCGTGCTCGATAGTACGGGTCCAGGGGCGCCCAAGGCCTTGTCGCTCGGTGTGCTGCGCACGCCGCCCACCGATCCACTGCCGCAGCGACTGGCCGCGTTGCAGGCCGAGATCGTTGCCTTGCTACGCGAATTCCGGCCCGATGTGGTCGCCGTCGAGCAGGTCTTCTTCCAGGTCAACGTGCGTACGGCCATGAGCGTTGGGCAGGCCAGCGGTCTTGCCCTGGCCGAGGCCGCCGCGTTCGGTTGCCACGTCGTGCAATACACACCCAATCAGGTCAAGAACGCCGTCGCTGGCTACGGTGGAGCCGACAAGGCCCAGGTGCAGAAGATGGTGCAGATACGGCTCGGGTTCTCCGCCCCACCGCGTCCCGTCGACGCCGCCGACGCCGCAGCCCTGGCGTTGTGCCACCTGTCGTCGGCACCACTTCGTCGCCACATCGAAGAAATCACCCAGGCGGTCGCGAGGTGATCGGATCGCTTCGGGGTTCGGTGCTCGAACGACTCGACGACGGGCGAGTGTTGGTCGAGGTCGGTGGGGTGGGCTATCTGGTTACGGTGACACCGCGCACGTTGGCCGAGCTCGAACCGACGTCACCTGTGTTCCTGTACATCCACCATCACATTCGCGAAGATGCCCAGACACTGTTCGGCTTTCTACGCCGCGACGAGCGCGCCGCGTTCGATGTGCTGATCGCCACGCACGGCATCGGCCCGGCGCTGGCCGTCGCCATTCTCGGCACCCATTCACCGACGGCACTCGTCGACATCGTCGCCGGCAACGATCTCGGCGCGCTGACCCTGGTTCCTGGCGTCGGCAAGAAGACGGCCGAGCGGCTGTTGATCGAACTGCGCAATCGACTCAATCTGCCCATGCTCGACCCGCTGACCATCGGCGGCGGCGGCCCGACGGCAATCGGCAATGTCCGCGAAGCATTGTCGGGGCTGGGCTATGCGCCCGAGGAGATCCGCGAGGCGATGCGCGAACTGTCGGATTCGGCCTCGGCGGAAGAGTTGCTCCGTGACGCGCTGCGACTCCTGGGCGTGCGACGTGCGTGAGGA
>JAYTZE010000488.1:0-3150 GCA_043742385.1 Ilumatobacteraceae bacterium | reverse complement strand
TCGCATTGGCCGGCGTGGTGGCGCTGCTGCCGCTGCTGCCGGAACTACAACCCACCGCAGACAAGGCGATGAACGGAACGACGAGCAAGGTCCGGAATCTCATGCAATGAATATATAAGTCATAGCTTCGGAAAAGCAACCGGCCCCTGTCATGGGATGCGAGCCCTCAAAGATGAACGTCGACAAGTACGCTCACACGACGATGACAGCAATCGATTCTGCAGGATCAGGATTCGGCGCGAACTCGTGGCTCGTCGAGGAGATGTACGAGCAGTTCCGATCCGATCCCGGTTCGGTCAGCGAGACATGGCGCGAGTTTTTCTCTGACTACAAGCCCGCCATCACACCGGCCGCTGCCGAGCCGGTATCGGCACCGGCTGCGCCGACGAATGGTGCAGCGCCCACGATCGAGCACGCCAATTCGCAACCAGCGCCGGAAGATCTGGGAGTGCCGATCCGCGGCGCCGGCGCAGCGATTGCCGCCAACATGGAACGTAGCTTGACGGTGCCAACCGCGACCAGCTTCCGCAACATTCCGGCGAAGTTGCTCGAGGTCAACCGAAAGGTGATCAACGGGTACCGCAGCCGCAGTGGTCAGGGCAAGGTCAGCTTCACACACCTCATCGGGTTCGCGGTCGTGCGCGCCATCGCCGACGCTGTTCCCAACATGGGCAACTCGTACATCGCCGGCGCCGACGGCAAGCCGCGGGTCATCCACAACCCGGCCGTCAACATGGGTCTTGCTGTCGACGTCGACAAGGGCGATGGAACGCGCACACTGGTGGTGCCGGTCCTGCGAAGTGCCGACACGCTCGACTTCAGCGGCTTCCTCGCCGCCTACGAGGACCTGATCCGCAAGGTGAAGAGCAACAAGCTGGCGGTCAGCGATTTCCAGGGGGCCACGATCACCCTGACCAACCCGGGCACGATCGGCACGGTGCAGAGCGTGCCGCGGCTGATGCCCGGTCAGGGCGTGATCGTGGGTGTGGGAACGATCGACTACCCGGCCGAGTTCCAGGGCGCCGACGAGCGCGCCCTCGGTTCGCTTGGCGTCAGCAAGATCGTCACCATCACCAGCACCTACGACCATCGAATCATCCAGGGTGCCGAGAGCGGCATGTTCTTGAAGCGAGTTCACGAACTGCTGCTGGGTGACCACGACTTCTACGAGGACGTGTTCAAGAGCCTCGGCGTCCCGTACGAGGCAGTGAAGTGGCGGGTCGATCACAGCCCGATCGATAGCGAAGAGGCGATGCTGCACAAGCAGATGCAGATCGCCACGCTCATCCGTGTCCATCGTGTTCGTGGCCATCTGATCGCCGACCTCGACCCGTTGCGCTGGAAAGAGCCCGACCTTCCGATCGAGCTCGATCCGGCAACGTACGGCCTGACGATCTGGGACCTCGATCGCGAGTTCCTCACCGGCGGGGTTGGTGGCTATGAGAAGATGAAGCTCGGCGATCTGCTGGGCGTGCTGCGCGACGCGTACTGCCGCTCGATCGGCATCGAGTACATGCACATTCAGGACTTTGCCGAGCAGCGCTGGATCCAGTCGAAGGTCGAGGGCGTGCAGCCGCTCGTCACAAAAGAGCGCAAGCAACGCATCGTCGAGCGGCTGAACGCCGCTGAGGCGTTCGAGAAGTTCCTGGCCACCAAGTATGTGGGCACCAAGCGCTTTGGCTTGGAAGGTTCGGAGTCGGCGATCCCGATTCTCGATCAGATCCTGTCGATGGCTGCCGATGCCGGGATCGATTCTTCGGCAATTGGCATGGCCCATCGCGGTCGTCTCAGCGTGCTCGGCAACGTGATCGGCAAAAGTTACGACCAGATCTTCAAGGAGTTCGAGGGCCACATCGACCCGATCTCTGTGCAGGGTTCGGGCGACGTGAAGTATCACCTTGGTGCAACGGGCAAGTACGAAAGCCCCACTGGTGCCGACATCCGCGTCGAGCTGGCTGCCAATCCCAGCCACCTGGAGACGGTTGATCCCATCGTGTTGGGCATGATGCGCGCTATGCAGGATCGCATCGACCCGCCCGGCTCGTTCCCGACCCTGCCGATCTTGCTGCACGGCGACGCCGCGTTTGCCGGCCAGGGGATCGTTGCCGAGTGCCTGGCGATGAGTGACATCAAGGGCTATCGCGTCGGTGGAACCATCCACCTCATCATCAACAACCAGATCGGATTCACCACGAGCCCACAGTTCGCCCGCAGCTCGTTGTACTGCAGCGACGTCGCCAAGACGGTGCAGGCGCCGATCTTCCACGTCAACGGCGACGACCCCGAGGCGTGTGTACGCGTCGCACAATTGGCTTTCGAGTACCGAGAGACCTTCCACAAAGACGTCGTCATCGACATGGTGTGCTATCGCCGTCACGGTCACAACGAAGGTGACGATCCCAGTTACACCCAGCCGCTGATGTACAAGGCGATCGCCGAGCGGCGAAGCGTACGCAAGCTCTACGTCGAGGCGCTGGTCAAGCGCGGCGAGCTGACAGTCGAAGAGGCCGAGGGTGCGTTGGCCGACTTCCAGAACAAGTTGCAGATCGCCTTGGATCAGACGCGAGCTCACGCGCCCGAGGTGTTCAAGGCGCCGAGGCCACCAAAGCCGGTCGGGGTGCTGCCTCACGTGGTCACCGGTGTCGAGCGCGCTCGCCTCGACGCGATCTTCGATCACCTCACGGCGTACCCTGCAGATTTCACCCCGCATCCCAAGCTGGTACGCCAGTTCGAGAATCGGGCCAAGACCTACCACGAGCTGGGTGAGGTCGAGTGGGCCACGGCAGAGGCGTTGGCCATCGGCTCGCTGGTGCTCGAGGGCACGCCAGTGCGTCTGGCGGGCGAAGACAGTCGTCGTGGCACGTTCAGCCAGCGCCACGCAGCGTTGATCGACTACGAGAACGAGCACGACTGGATTCCGCTCAACACCCTCGTCGGAGCGTCGGCGCGATTCTGGGTGTACGACAGCCTGCTCAGCGAGTACGCCGCTCTCGGTTACGAATACGGCTACGCCCACGCCAACCACGAAGCGTTGGTGATGTGGGAAGCCCAGTTCGGTGACTTCATCAACGGCGCGCAGACCATCATCGATCAGTACGTCGTTGCCGCCGAGGACAAGTGGGGTCAGTTGAACGGCCTCGTGCTGCTGCT
>JAYTZE010000487.1:0-6193 GCA_043742385.1 Ilumatobacteraceae bacterium | reverse complement strand
CGTGCGGAACGTGCCCGGCCAGCACCGGCACCCTGAAGGCGGGCATCGAGCGCATCATGCGCGATCGAATCGATGGCGTGACAGAAGTCGTCAACATCGACTAGATGGCAGGTCGTACCCGTCCCGTTGCCGAACTGTTCGGCGCTGCCTGCGATGGCGATCGTGCCGCGCTCGCTCGCCTGCTCTCGCTCATCGAACGTGGTGGTGACGAGGCCAGGGAGATCGCCCGCCTCGCCCATCCGCGTAGCGGTAACGGGTACCTCGTCGGCCTCACGGGGGCGCCGGGGTCGGGGAAGAGCACGCTGACCAGCGCGACCATCGGGCACCTCCGGTCGCTGCAGATCGAGGTCGCCGTGCTGGCGATCGACCCATCGTCTCCGTTCACCGGTGGCGCCATCCTCGGCGACCGGGTGCGCATGGAGGAGCACACGGGGGATCCCGGGGTGTTCATCCGCTCGATGGCCACTCGCGGTCACCTCGGCGGCCTGTCGCTGTCGGCCCCCGAAGCGATCCGCCTGCTCGATGCGCTGGGGCGACGGTGGATCCTGGTCGAAACGGTCGGCGTGGGCCAGGTCGAGGTGGAGATCGCCGGCAAAGCCGACACCACCGTCGTGGTCGTGAACCCGGGCTGGGGCGACAGCGTGCAGGCCAACAAGGCCGGCCTGATGGAGATCGCCGACATCTTCGTGATCAACAAGGCCGACCGCAAAGGTGTCGATGAGACCCGCCGTGATTTGGAGCAGATGCTCGAACTCTCTGACCTGGCAATCGACGCGTGGCGACCGCCGATCTTGCCCGTTGTGGCCATCACCAACGAAGGTGTGGCCCAGTATTGGGACGCAGTTGTCGCCCACAGGGCCGCGATCGAAGCCTCGGGAGAATTGATCCGCCGCCGTCAGTTCCGTGTTGGCGAAGAATTGCGCGAGATCGTCGCTCGCCGCCTCGAACTACGCGCTCGGCAGTTGACGACCGGCGAGCGGTGGGATCGATTGCACGCCGACGTTGCCGCGCACCTTGTTGATCCCTGGACCGCCGCCGACGAGATGCTCGACGGCATCGGCGGCTAGCTGCATCACCGATCAGCGTGAGTCGGATGTGGCCTTCTAGCGCGACACCGGACTCACAGCCGGTCGGACTGGCGCTCGGCGATGATGACCACGAGCGTGGCCAGGACGTCGTCAATCCGGTCGAGATCGCTCCACCACAGGTCGAGGATCTCCCAACCCAGGCGGCGGAGGGCCCGCTTGCGGGCAGCGTCGCGTCGTTGCGCCTCAGGAGTGGCATGCCACTTCCAGCTCTGACACTCGATGCCGACACGGAGATGCGGAATTGCCAGATCGAGATCGGCCAAGTGCCGGCGACCCTCGTAGACCGGGTACTCGTCTACCGTTCCGATCCCCACGTCGGCGAGTACACGTGCAGCAAGCCGCTGAAACCAGCTGCGCGGCAGCGTGCCGTCGACGCGTTCGTCCAATGCTCGAAGTAGACGCCGCGTCGCCGAGTTGCCGGGGCGGTCGTATCGAGCGGCGACCTGGCGGACCCAAGTCGGATTGATCCCGTCACGCATCGCGCCCTCGAGCGCCTTGATCATGTCGCCGTCCGAATGCTCGGCCAGCTGGATCAGGCACACCGGTACGATGACCGTCGGAATCGACTCGATCGGCAGTTGGTCCGAGCCGTCGAACACACGGCTGATGTGTACATGCGTGTTGGCGTGACGATGTCGGCGCTGGTTGTACCGCAGCGTGATGTGGATCTCATCGCGTCGATTGAACCCGTCGAGACCGTGCAGCCTTGCTGCCGTTGCATGCGATGCCACGCCACGTGTGGCCAACGTGGCAATCATCACGCGCTGTTGCCACGTTGTCGGGGTCGATCGACTGGTCACGACTCGTTGATCGTCGCGCCGCCATGTTTGGGTATCGATCAACGAGCGCTGCTGGCGCCACCGCAGACTTTGACGCACCTGGGTGGTCGCTGCCGCTCCATGCTGACCGGCCATCAGGAGGTGAATGTCGGGTGGGGCGGGGTTGTTCTTCATCGTCACAAAGAAGCCACGGCGATCGGTCGCGAGCGGAAAACTCGGCGACCAGACCCAGGTGTGAGCCCGATACGCCCCTCACAGCTTGTCGTGAGTTGGGGTGGTGTGAGCCGAATGTCGCGCCCACCGCGACACCAGGCTCACACTTGTTGTCATTCGGGAGGCGATGAGGGCACCGCGTAGGGTGGCGGGCATGGGAGAACTGGTGCTCGTCGAACGACGTGACGATGGCGTAGCCGTCATCACATTGAACAATCCGAAGGTCAACGCTCTGTCGCTCGGAGTGCTTGTCGAGTTGCGGGCTGCCGCCGAGGATTTGACGGCCCACCCGCCGGGCGCTGTCGTAGTCACTGGCGGAGAGCGAATCTTTGCCGCCGGCGCAGACATCAGCGAGTTCGGCGACGCCGAACAGGGCCGCCACATCACCGCTGCGTTCCACGCCGCGCTGAATACGATTGCTGAGATTCCGAGATTCGTCATCGCCGCGGTCAGTGGCTACGCGCTCGGGGGAGGGTGCGAATTGGCACTGGCGTGTGACTACCGAATTGCCGGTGAGCGTGCCGTGTTCGGCCAGCCTGAGATCCTGCTCGGAATCATTCCCGGCGGTGGCGGTTCCCAACGCCTACCACGACTGGTTGGTCGCAGCAAGGCCAAAGAGATGATGATCACCGGTCGACAGGTCAAGGCCGACGAAGCACTGCGGATTGGGCTCGCCGACGAGTTGGTGTCAGCGGAGACGCTGCATGAGCGTGCCATGGCCCTGGCGGCGGAGGTAGCTCGTGGTGCGCTGCAGGCCCAGGCCATGGTGAAGCGTGCTGTCGACGTTGGCATGGACGAGCCGCTGGCAGCGGCTCTGGCGCTGGAGCGCAAGTTGTTCGAGGCGGTCTTTCACACCACGGACAGCCAGATCGGCGTGAAAAGTTTCCTGGCCGACGGCCCGGGAAAGGCCGAGTTCATCGGATCGTAAGGCTGTTGACCTAGCTCGATTGGCCTAGCGGGCCCAGGCGACGAGCCCCATCTCCATCGGGCTGATCAAGTCGTCGTGATGCGGGACTGCGCGCACCGTAACGCCATATGGCCCAGCCTCGCCGACCGCGTAGGTGCCTTCGAACGCCTCACCGCCGGTTGGCAGCAGCGTCACGGTGGCGGGTGTACTGATGAACGACCCCGCAGAATCGATCGGTCCGTGCAACGCCTGCACGGTGACTTCGCTGGTATCGAGGCCGCCTAGTTCGACGTGGGCCCGCACGACGCGCTGGTCGCCTTCGTGCGCCGCCGAGGCGTCGACATCGAGATCGACCACTTTCACGTCGGCCCAGGCGCTGACGACGTCGCGCTTCCAATGTGACAACGCCTTGCCCCGTGCAGCGTTGTCGCCCAGCATCGAAGTTGCACTGGTTGCGGCTGGTTCGTAGAGCTCGGCGGTGTATTCGCGCACCATGCGGGCCGCGGTGACGAATGGTCCCAGTGAACGCCAGTTGTCCTTCATCTTGTTGATCCACTGGATGGGAATCCCGTGGTTGTCGCGGTCGTAGAAGAGTGGAACAATCTCGCGTTCGAGGAGCCCGAACAGGCTGGTGCCCTCGCGCTGGTCGCGACGACCGATGTCGGCATCGTCGCCGGCGGAGGCGATCGCCCATCCATTCTGTCCGTCGTAGCACTCGTCCCACCATCCGTCGAGGATGCTGCAGTTCAGTACACCGTTGAGAGCGGCCTTCATTCCACTGGTACCGCATGCCTCGAGCGGGCGGCGTGGGTTGTTGAGCCACACATCGCAGCCATGGAACATGGTGCGGGCGACAGCCATGTCGTAGTCCTGCAGGAACACGATGCGGTTGCCGACCTCGAGCTGGCGGGCGAACAGTTCGATCTCGCGGATCATGTCTTTGCCGGGTTGGTCGGCGGGATGGGCCTTGCCGGCGAAGATGAACTGCACCGGCCGGTCGGCGTCGAGTAGTAGACGGCGTAATCGCTCGGGTTGCGACAGCAGCAGTGTTGCCCGCTTGTAGGTGGCGAACCGGCGGGCGAAGCCGATGGTCAGCGCTTGCGGATCCAGCAGGGCGTCTCCAAAGTTGGAGCGCACGAACGTGACGAGGTCGGAGCGACCCGTGGTTCGGGTCGCCCAGACTTCGCTGGGTGACAGCTTGTCAACCCCCGCCCAGGAGGCCTTGTCGGCGCCGTCCCAGACCGGTCCGACACTGTTGGCGAGCAGATCGGCGATGCCGTCGCTGACCCAGGTGTGGGCGTGGACACCATTGGTGATGGCGCCGATCGGCACCTCCTCGACGGTGACGTCGGGCCACATGCCCTGGAACATCTCGCGGCTGACGGCCCCATGCAGCTGAGCGACACCATTGCTACGACCGGCGAGCCGCAGACCCATCACGGCCATGTTGAAACGATCATCGTCGGGCTCATCGGGTCGGCGGCCGACCGCCATCAGTTCGTCGAACGCGACGCCGAGCGATGTCGCGAAGTTGCCGAAGTACTTCTGCATGAGATCGAGGGGGAAGCGGTCGATTCCAGCGGGCACCGGTGTGTGTGTTGTGAACACGCCGCCGGCGCGAACGACCTCGATTGCCTCAGCGAACGTGAGGCCTGATTCGACCAACTCGCGGATGCGCTCCAAGGAGAGAAACCCGGCGTGGCCCTCGTTGGTGTGGAAGACCTGCGGGTGCAGCCCGAGAGCGCGCAAGGCACGCACTCCACCGATTCCGAGCACCATCTCCTGGCGCAGTCGGTGCTCGATGTCGCCGCCGTACAGGCGGTTGGTGATCGCTGCGACCTCCGGGCTGTTGGAGTCGACGGCCGCGTCGAGCAGGTACAACGTGACTCGACCGACCTTGACCTCCCACACATTGAGGCGGGCGATGTCGTCGGCCATCTCGATCGATATCTGCACCCCGGTCGGGGTCAGGGCAAGGCCGTGTGGATCGAGGCGAGGAAATCGTTCCTCCTGGTAGCCGTCGGCGTTGAGGCGTTGCCGGAAGTAGCCCTCGGCATACAACAGGCCGATTGCCACGAGCGGCAAACCGAGATCCGAGGCAGCTTTCAGGTGATCGCCGGCGAGGATTCCGAGACCGCCCGAATACTGAGGCAACGTTTCGGTGAGGCCGAATTCGGGCGAGAAGTAGGCGACGAGCTCGAGAGGGCTATCGGAGCGGCCCTGAAACCAGCGGGGCTCGGTGATGGCCTGAGCGAGCCGGTCGGCCGCGGCGTCGGTGAGCGAGGCGATCTCGGGGTTGGTGGACAGTTCGCTCCAGCGGGTGGCCGTGATGCCGGCGATCAGCCGCAGGGGATCGTGGCCGCTCGACTCCCACAATGCCGTGTCGAGCTGGGCGAACAGCGCCTGCGTCTGGCGGTCCCACGTCCAGTGAATGTTGTTCGCCAGTGGACCCAGCGCGGCCAGACGCGGGGGAATGGCGGGAACGACGTTGAACTGGCGGACGGCGCGCATTCGGGCGAGTTTAGTCTCGATGCCTGCGACGACAATTTTGGACGTGTGAGTCTCAGCCGCGTTTGGCTTTGCTATAGACACCGAGCGTGGTCGCGGCGATGGCATCCCACGTGTATCTGCCGGCCAACAGTGATGCGGCCTTGGTGCGCATTGCGTCGGCGACATCGGGGTGATTCAGCACGTCGGCGATGCAGCTGGCGAGAGCGATGTGATTTCCCGGCTCGAACAGCACGCCGGCACCGGTGCCATCGACGATCTCGGCCAGGCCGCCAGTGCGGGCCACGATGGTCGGAGCCCCAGCGGCCATGCCCTCGAGCGCCACGATGCCGAACGGCTCGTACAGCGAGGGGATGACCACGCAACTGGTGCGCTGCAGCAGCCTGCGCAGCTCGTCGTCGGGTACAAAGCCGGCGAGCTGAACGATGTCGCCGACACCCTCCATGTCGATCTGGGTCTGCAATTCGGCGAGGTAGCTGCCGCGGCCGGCGATCACGCAGCGAATGTTGGGAAGCCGGTGGCGCAAGTGGCCGATCGCTCTGGTGAGGACCTGGAATCCCTTTTCGTACTGGATTCGGCCCCACGCCACCACCAGTTGCTCGCGGCCGTTCAGCGCAGGCGACGATGGTGACAGCCACTGGCCGATGTCGATGCCATTGGGCACCAGGTTGACCTTCTCGGAAGGAAGTTCGAATCCG
>JAYTZE010000486.1:0-6211 GCA_043742385.1 Ilumatobacteraceae bacterium | reverse complement strand
CTTGCACGACAAATGCCATCCACACCGCTCCGAGGTGCCCGACGACGCGAGTCGCGTCGGTAACCGGCAGCGTGCTGAACAGCTCCTCGGCGCCATCGCGCCGGGCGCGCAGTGTCGCAAGATTCACTCCGACCAACGTCAGTCCAGCGAACGGCAGGCTGAACACCGGCAACAGCGCGAGCCAGGCCCGCCACGAGTTCTCCGACCCAATGCTGTCGGATGCCCAGATCACACCGAAGATCACGAGTATCGCGACCGACATGGAGATGCCGACGATGAACGCTTCGCTGCGCAGCAGCTGGCGCCCTTCGATCCGGGCCAACTGCAACGATGCTGCGGTATTCGTCCCTAACTTCACATCCCGTGCGTCGGTCGCTCTTGGCGTGACCTGGGCCGATTGCCAGCTGTCGATCGTGGGTCGGTCGCTTCCACGGTGGGTGAAGGCATAGGCGAGTCCGAAGACTGCACCAATGACGAGGATCATTTCCACGACGACTCCTGCAGGACCGACGCGCCCACCAGCAAGAGGTAACCGTCCTCAACCCGCGGCTCATCGATACGAGCGCCGGCTGGCGGCTCGCCGACATGGCGCACCAACCCCTCACCCGTCATCCATGCCAACTGGGCAGCCGGGTCTCTGGTATCGGCGAGCCACACTCGTTCAGCGGCGAGCGCAGCGAGCCCGGTTGGCGTCCCGTCGTACCGCACTGCCCCACCATGAATCACCACGACGCGCTGGCAGAGCGCAGCCACATCTTCGGTCTGATGAGTCGACAGCACCACGGTGGCACCGCCGGTGGCGGTAGAGAGCAGTTCCCGGAATCGGAGTCGCTGCTCGGGATCGAGCCCGGCCGTCGGTTCGTCGAGCACGAGCAACTCGGGTGAGCCGAGCAATGCCTGAGCGATGGCGACTCGGCGACGCATTCCTCCGGAGAGCTGGCGGATCCGCTTGTGCATCACCGAAGTGAGCCCGACCAGGTCGAGCACCCGCCGAACTTCGTCGTGACGAGCTCGCCGATCGGTGATCAGTTTCAACACGGCGATGTAGTCGACGAAGTCGAACGCCGAGAACTGGCGATGGAAGCCCGGTTCCTGAGGCACATAGCCGAGGCGGCGGCGAATCTCCAGGCGTCCGTCAGCATCACGAGTGCTGCGACCCAGCAACTCGACGTGCCCACTGTCGGGAGCAAGCACCGTGGCAAGTATGCGCAGCAGCGTGGTCTTGCCCGCTCCGTTCGGGCCGAGCAGGCCAGTGATGCCTGACTCGATCGACAGCGTGACGCCGTCGACGGCGACGGTTCGGCCATACCGCTTGGTCACTTGGTCGAGTTCGACACCCGCGAGCATTTTCGTTGTCATGTTGGAGCCCCAGTCACGATCATCAGGTCGAAGCGATGCTTTCGTGCCGCGACCACAGTCGCACCGGCGACGGCAACCACGGCGGTAACGACTTGCCCGGATGGGGCAAAGATCATCGACTTGTCCACGAAGTCGCCCGCCGCGTTCCGGTGGATCAACACGACCAGCGCCACGACCCAGGCGACACCGACCGCGCAGCCCGCCCGTTCCGGCGAGATCCACGATGACAACGCCAATGTCACTGACACCAACGCGAGCCCTGGTAGCAGCCATCCGAGCGGGGCCCAGCCGGTGCCGGGTGTGACGATGGTCGCGACTAGAAGAACCGGCACCGTTGTCGCCAGCACTCCAATCGTGCGTATCAACGTCAGCCTCAGCCCACTCAGAGGTGCGGCGACACTCACCTCGTAGGTCGGGTCCAACGCTGGGCCATAGGCGGTCACCACGCCGACGAGCGGCAACAACGGGGCAACCACCAGCAACAGCCAAGGCCGCTCGCCGTCGAAACCGTCCGCGGCGACAGCGAAGGCTGCGACCAGTGCCACCGCGGCCAGCCACGCGACACGCAGTGCGGGTGTTGTCGCCAGCAGCCTGGCGGTCGACTCCCCCACGCCGACGGTGCCGAGCAGTCGCTCGGTGATCGACCGCCGAGGACGATCGACACGATGCAGAATTTCGCCCCACATCAGCTCCAGTTCGTCAGAACCCCCGCCCGCCGTGGCCGCCACGGCACCGAGGCCGACGCGACAATCGGCACAGGTCATCAGGTGTGCCTCGATCGCAGCCGCGGTGGATGCGTTGACCGACAGCCGGCAGTAGCCGATCAACAGATGTTCATCAATGTGAGCAGAGGTCACGTCAACGCTCCTCGAAGTTGGATGCGGGCTCGCATCATTCGTGTCTTCACGGTCCCCGACGGGATACCGAGCAACTGGGCAGCCTCTCTTGTGGTCAGCCCGTCGAGCACCGTCGCCTGTACCACGGCGCGCAGTTCGACCGGCAGTCCATCGATGGCACCGGCGAGATCTCCATGGGCAACGCCAAACAGAACCAGGTCCTCAGCAGTCGTCAGCGTCGCCCCATCGGTGATGCGGTCCGAAACCGGCGACCAGCGCGACCGGTGACGTAGCACGCCGATCAATCGCCGGATCGCGATTCCCCAGATCCACGCAGCAGGCTCGCCCGCCTCACTCCAGCGCGCAGCATTGCGCCACACTGCAACGAATGTGTCCTGCACGGCCTCGGCGACAACATCGGGATCAGAGCAACGGTGGCGCAGCCTGGCGGTGAGCCAGGGCTGGTGGCGCTCGTACAACGACCTCAGCGCCGAGCGGTCACCGGCAGCTACCGCCGCAACTAGTTCCGCATCGCTCCAGGACTTCTGGTCACCACTCACACACACACAGTCGCGCACATAGGCCCAACCGGTTCACCGAGACCGCAGTGGAGTGTTTGGAGGCCACCCGGGCAGGCCCAAGACACTCCACTACGGCTTGGATCGGGCGCGGGCGCGGCGTTTACCTTCGTGCATGGCCTGCACGCGGGCGACTGGGATCGCGTGTCCTTCGGCGATCAGGTCGTCGCTCAGCGCTTGTGCGGCGGGCATCTGGGTGGCCCATGGATCGGCGTCGCCAAGATGTCGAAGTGCCGTGTGAACCGTGAAGTCGCCGGGCGAGATGCTGTCGAGATCGCCCCACGCCACCGGGAACGACACCGGCACACCGGGCCGGACCCGCGGGCTGTATGCAGCGACCACCGTGGCTCCTCCAACGCGAGTCGAGTCGATGAACACCTTGCCGCCACGGTCCTGCTTGATGAACGCTGTGGTGGCGATGTCGGGATCAAGTCGCTCGACCCGTGCCGCGATGGCCCGCGTCGCTGCAGCCGCGTCCTCCAGCGATACGCCTTCGTCGATGGGCACGTACACATGCACACCTTTGGCGCCGCTGGTCTTTATCGCCCCGTCGAGCCCGACATCGGTCAGGGCCTGGCGCACGACGTGGGCCGCCCTGATTGCCATCACGAACGCGACGGACTCCGGAGGGTCGAGGTCAAGCACGAGGTGAGTCGCATGGTCGGGCCGGTGGGCTCGAACCAGAGTCGGGTGATATTCGACGGCACGCTGGTTGGCGAACCACAGCAACGTGCGGCGGTCGTTGCACAGGGCGTAGGAAACCTCACGCTTCGATGTCTCCGCCCACATCTGCACGGTGCGCACCCATTCCGGTGTGTACTTCGGAACGTTCTTCTGCATGAACGCTTCTTGGCCGCGATGGACTCGGATCACCGACAGCGGGCGCTCAGTGAGCACGGGGATGATCCGGTCGCTGACACCATCGAGGTAATCCACCAGGTCTCGCTTCGTCGCCTCGGCGCCGTCGAACAGCGGCTGGTCGAGGTTGGTCAGCGACACCCCGTCGCGCGACTCTTCACCACTCATGACGATGACGCTAGTGACATCGGGCAGTACGGTCACGGCGTGGCAGCCTCGAAGTCACCAGCGATCGAGATTTCGGTTGGTGAGCGGGTCGTACGCATCTCCAACCCGGACCGTGTGTACTTCGCTGCGCGCCGCGAGACGAAGCTGGACCTTGCCAACTACTACCTCAGCGTGGGTCCGGGCATTGTCAACGCCCTGCGCGAGCGGCCGTGCATGCTGCACCGCTTCCCGACCGGAACCAGCGGGGAGAAGGTCCATCAGAAGCGTGTTCCGTCGGGGGCGCCACCTTGGCTCGGAACGGTCCGCCTGCACTTCCCCCGCTACGGGTTGCACGCCGATGAACTGTGCGTGACCGAGCTCGCCGAGGTGATCTGGGCGGTGCAGATGTCGACCGTCGAGTTCCATCCGTGGAACTCGCGTCGGGTCGACACCGAGAGGCCTGACGAATGGCGAATTGACCTCGATCCGATGCCGGAATGCCCGTTCAGCACCGTGCGCCGAGTCGCCCATGTGGCCCGCGAGGTGCTCGACGAACTTGGCGCGATCGGGTGGCCGAAGACTTCTGGCGGCAGGGGCCTGCACGTCTATGTACGCATCGAACCCACGCACGGTTTTACCGATGTGCGGCGAGCAGCACTCGCCTTCGCTCGCGAGGTGGAGCGGCGCGCGCCCGCCGACGTCACGACGACCTGGTGGCGCAAGGACCGCGACCCGACCGCGTTGTTCGTCGACTACAACCAGAACGCACGAGATCACACGATGGCCGCCGCGTACTCGGTCCGTGGTGTGCCCGATGCCCGGGTGTCGACACCGATCACTTGGGACGAGATCACCGACGTCGATCCGTCTGAGCTCACCATCGCCACCGTGCCGCAACGCTTTGCCGTGCTCGGTGACCTGCATGCCGGCATCGACGAGTCGGTCTTTGTGATCGATCAGCTACTGGAATGGGCCGAGCGCGATGAGCGTGCCGGAGCAATCGATGTCGGCGACCAAGATGCTCCCGATGCTTGAGCACGCCCGGCTGCCACGGCGCCCGTGACTCCGTCCTAACATCGCCCGGTGGCCCGAGCGATCATTCTTACCGTCGACGATGATCCCGCCGTGTCGCAGGCGATCACCCGAGATCTGCGCTCTCGGTACGGCGATCGTTACCGGCTCGTCCGATCGACCTCGGGGGCCGAGGCGATCAGTTCACTGGAGGAGTTTGCACGCCGGGACCAATCGGTTGCGCTGATCGTGTCGGATCACCGCATGCCCGAGATGACCGGCATCGAGCTGCTTCGACACTCCAAGGTGCCCGCACCGGGGGCCAAACTCGTGCTGCTCACGGCCTATGCCGACACCGACGTGGCGATCAAGGCCATCAACGACATCGGGCTCGACCACTACCTCATGAAACCGTGGGCGCCGCCCGAGGAACGTCTGTTCCCCATCCTCGACGACCTGCTGGGCGACTGGGAGCTGGAGAACACTCACCGGTTCGATGGCGTCAGGGTTGTCGGCAACCGGTGGTCGGAACGCAGCTATGACACCAAGATGTTCCTGGCCCGAAATCATGTGCAGTACCAGTGGCTCGAGCTCGAGCGCGACCCCGAAGCACGTCGCTTGCAGGCGTTGTTCGGAGGTGCCGAGCAGGAGCTCCCGCTGGTGGTGCTTCCCGATGGCACGGTCCTTCACGGCGCTGGCCCACGCGACATCGCGAACGCTCTCGGGCTACGAACCACCGCCGAGTCGACTCTGTACGACCTCGTTGTCATCGGCGCCGGCCCTGCGGGATTGGCCGCTGCCGTCTATGGCGCGAGCGAGGGACTGCGCACGGCCGTGATCGAGCGGGAGGCGCCCGGCGGCCAGGCCGCTCAGAGCGCTCGGATCGAGAACTACCTCGGGTTCCCCAACGGATTGAGCGGTGCGGATCTGTCGCACCGGGCCGTGACGCAGGCGCGCCGGCTCGGAGCCGAGATGGTGCTTGCCCGCAATGTCGAAGGGCTCGAACAGCACGGATGCGTGCACGGAATATGCTTCGACGACGGCAGCGAGATCGAGGCGCGGGCCGTTGTCGTGGCGACAGGTGTTTCCTATCGATTGCTCGAAGCGCCGGGTCTCGCCGAGCTGACCGGCCGAGGCGTGTTCTACGGAGCAGCGTCCAGCGACGCACCGGGCACCGAGGGCGACGATGTGTACATCGTCGGAGCAGCGAACTCGGCAGGTCAGGCTGCGCTCAACCTGGCGCGATACGCCCGACGTGTCGTGTTGTTGGCGCGCGGTGACGCGCTGGAGAAATCGATGTCGCAATACCTGGTGGCGCGAATTTGCGCTGTCGAGAACATCGATGTCCTGCTGCAGACCGAGATCGGAAGCGGTGGCGGCGACGATCACCTCGAATGGCTCACCCTTGTCGATCGCGCGACC
>JAYTZE010000485.1:0-3162 GCA_043742385.1 Ilumatobacteraceae bacterium | reverse complement strand
GCAGTGCCGACATTGGCACGCCGAACACAGCGCACAGATCGTTCGACCACTGCAGCGTTCGAATGTCGAACAACATGGTTCTGCTGGCGTTTGTCACGTCAGTGGCATGAACTGTGCCGCCGGTGAGGTTCCAGATCAGCCAGGAGTCGATCGTGCCGAGCGCAAGATCGTCGTCGATGGGAATATCTCGATTGGTCAACAACCATTCAAACTTCGACGCCGAGAAATACGGGTCGAGCACGAGGCCAGTGGTGGTGCGTACTAGAGACAGGTAGCCGCTCTCGCGCAGCGATTCACATCGGTCTGCGGTGCGGCGGTCCTGCCAGACGATGGCCGTGCCGTACGGCTTGCCGGTCCGACGATTCCAGGCGACAACTGTTTCGCGCTGGTTGGCGATTCCGATCGCAGCGATCGATTCGCTGCCGACGCGCTCGACGATATCGTTGAAGGTTGTCCTGGTGACCGCCCAGATCTCCTCTGGGTCATGTTCGACCCAGCCGGGTTCGGGGTAGATCTGGCCGAACTCCTGGTAGGCCGAGGCGGTCTCAGCGCCGTCCGCAAAGATCGCCCGGCTGCGAACGCCGGTTGTGCCGGCATCAATGGCGATCACGCAGCGCCCAACATCATGACCCATTGATGACACGCCTATTGATGTCACGGTCAGCGGCGTCGCTTCTTGGTCGAACGGTTGGGTCGTTGCGATGGTCCGGTGCTGGTTCTTCTCGTTGGTGCCGGCCGCTGCCGGGTGGCCTGGGTCGCAGATGTCGAGACGGCCGCCGCAGCGTGTCGACGCTCGCGTGCCTCGCGCACCGACTGGCGCTGGTAGCCGAACTTCGACAGCACAGCGACAAAGGCCACGTAGAACGCCATTCCGATGACGAGGCCGACGAAGCTGCTGGCCTGGGGCTCCTTGACAAGGAACAGCATCGCCAGGGTCCCGATGACGAGGAAGATCGCCGCCTCGCGTAGCAATCGCCGCCACGGGATCGGCCGGTTCGCATCCCACGCCAAATTGATCTCCTCCTTTTCGGTCGCCGTGGCCTAGCCTCTGCACACGTGCGCGTCGGCATTTTGACAGGTGGCGGTGATTGTCCAGGACTCAACGCGGTCATCCGGGCAATTGTTCGCAAGGGCGAAATGAACTATGGCGACGAACTGATCGGATTTCTCGACGCGTGGGACGGCGTACGCGAGCGGCGAACCATGCCCCTCGACGTGCGTTCATTGCGTGGCATGCTGCCCCGTGGTGGCACGCTGCTGGGTACTCGCCGCGGCAGCCCGTACGACGATCCCCAGGGGCCCGAGCAGGTGGCAGCAACCTTCCGTGACATGGGGATCGACGGCCTCGTCGTCATCGGCGGCAATGGTTCCTTGACGGTCGCGTGCAAGCTTTTCCACGACCTCGATCTCCCCATCGTCGGCGTGCCGAAGACGATCGACAACGACATCGTCGGCACCGACATGACATTCGGATTCACCACGGCTGTGCAGATCGCCACCGACGCGATCGATCGACTGCACACGACTGCCGAAAGTCACGACAGGGTGATGATTGTCGAGGTGATGGGCCGTCACTCAGGATGGATCGCCACCTACGCAGGCATCGCCGGTGGCGCAACGGCAATTCTGATACCCGAGGAGCCGTTCGATATCGACAACATCTGCGAACTGTTGCACCGTCGACACGAGCGAGGCAGGTACGCATCGATCGTGGTCGTCGCCGAGGGGGCCGAACCGCGGGAGGACACCATGCCGACTCGGGAGAAGATCTACGACCGTTTCGGCCACGTTCGGCTTGGCGGGATTGCCGACACCATTGCGCACGCAATCGAAGACCGTACCGGTTTGGAGACCAGGGTGGTGCTGCTGGGTCATGTTCAGCGCGGCGGCACGCCATCGGCGTTCGACAGGGTGCTGTCGACCCGCTATGGGATCGCTGCGATCGATGCCGTGCACAAGAACGAGTGGGGCAAGATGGCCGTTCTGCGAGGAACCGACGTCACGATGATTCCCCTCGACGAAACCGTTGGCAAGACCCGTTACGTCGATCTGCATCTCTACCACGACGTTGCCGAAGTCTTCTTTGGATAACCGATCGTCCGGCGGGTAGCGAGTCGATAGTGTCACGGCAAGTGAGTCAACCGCTCGTCTCGGCCCGGGGCCTGGCCAAAAAGTACGACGACTTTGTCGCGGTCGATACCATCGATTTCGATGTCGAGCCGGGTGAGGCTTTCGGATTTCTCGGTCCGAACGGGGCTGGCAAGTCCACCACGATGCGTATGATCGGCTGCGTTTCACCGCCGTCGGCCGGGTCACTTGAAATCTTCGGACTTGATGCAGCAACCAACGGACGCCAGATTCGGGCGCGGTTGGGTGTGGTTCCGCAGCTCGACACCCTCGACAATGAGCTCAGCGTGATGGAAAACCTCGTCGTGTACGGCCGGTACTTCGACATTCCGCGCGCCGAATGCCGGCGGCGAGCGAAGGAGCTCCTCGAGTTCGTGCAACTCGGCGAGCGCGCCGACAGCGTCGTCGAGCAATTGAGCGGCGGCATGAAGCGACGTCTCTCGATCAGTCGGTCACTGATCAACGAGCCGGATCTGCTTCTGCTCGACGAGCCCACAACAGGTCTCGACCCGCAGGCGCGCCACGTCGTGTGGGACCGGCTCTACCGATTGAAGCATGACGGCGTCACCCTGATCATCACGACGCACTACATGGATGAGGCCGAGCAACTCTGCGATCGGTTGGTCGTGATGGATGGCGGCCGCATCGTCGCCACCGGCTCACCTCGGTCACTGATCGAGCAACATTCGACCAAGGAGGTGCTGGAACTCCGGTTCACACCGAACGGCGAGAGGGAACTGCACGCCGAGATGTCGGGGATCGGCGACCGAATCGAGGTGCTGCCGGATCGCACGCTGGTCTACGCCGACAACGGCGAGGCCGCGCTGGTCGACGTACATCGCCTCGGGATTGAACCGATGAGCTCCCTCGTTCGGCGATCAAGCCTGGAGGACGTGTTCTTGCACCTGACCGGACGAACGCTGGTGGACTGACGATGGCGATGGCCACCCCAGGGCCGGTCCGGGTGGTGTTCTGGCACGCCACCTTGTTCAGGCGGTTGTGGGTCAGCAACCTGCTGGCGTCGATCGTGCAACC
>JAYTZE010000484.1:0-1466 GCA_043742385.1 Ilumatobacteraceae bacterium | reverse complement strand
CAACCACTGCCGGCAAGCGGCGCATGGCGCACGGGCGACCCCGTCGGCCATCGGCATTTCCTCGACTTCTCACGCCCGTTTGCGCTCGACGGCGGCGTGACCCTCGATGAGGTCACAGTTGCCTACGAGACCTGGGGCACCCTCGACGACAGTCACAGCAACGCCATTCTCTTGTGTCACGCGTGGACCGGCGACAGCCACGCCGTCGGCCCGATGGGCCACGGCCACCCCAGCGCGGGATGGTGGGACGGTGCGGTCGGTCCCGGGATGGCGATCGACACCGACCGGTGGTTTGTGGTGTGTGCAAACGTGCTTGGAGGCTGCCAGGGCTCGACCGGTCCTTCGTCGCCTCATCCCATCGACGGCAAACCATACGGCAGCCGATTCCCGGTCGTGACGGTTCGAGACATCGTGCGTGCGCAGGTTCGGTTGACTGATCACTTGTCGATCCCGGCATGGCATTCGGTGATCGGCGGGTCGATGGGCGGTATGCAAGTGCTGGAGTGGGCGATCACATTCCCGCATCGCGTGCGTTCCATCGTGCCGATCGCAACGTGTGCGCAGGCGACCGCACAGCAGATCGCCTGGGGAGCGATCGGTCGCCGGGCCATCCGCATGGATCCGAACTGGCGTGGTGGCGACTACTACGACGCCGACGATCACGACGGCCCCTGGGAGGGCTTGTCGGTCGCTCGGATGGTCGCCCAAGTCACCTTTCGCAGCGACAACGTGTTCACAGATCGGTTCGGCCGCGAACTGGCCGACGGTGCAACGCTACGCGACGGCTTGGATCTATGGCAGCGATTCGAAGTCGAGCGCTACCTCGACCATCACGGCGAGAAACTCGTGCGGCGATTCGACACCAACAGCTACCTGATCATTGGCAAGGCGATGGACCTGCACGACGTCGGTCGCGGTCGCGGCGGCGTCGAGGCGGCCATGGCGCGAATTCAGGTGCCCACCTTGACGATCGGTATCTCCAGCGACATCTTGTATCCGTCATACCAGCAGCGCCAGATCCGCGACTTGCTCCTCTCGGCCGGCACACCATGCGAGTACGTCGAGATCGATTCACCGCATGGTCACGACGCATTCTTGATCAACCTCGACCAGCTTTCCGCTCCACTCGGAGAGTTCGTCGAATCTGTGGCAAAGCCCTAGCGGCGAGCCAGTGCCTCGTCGAGGGTGTCGACGGCGCGACTCTTTGCCGGCAGCTTGATCGTCATCCGTTGGGTGCTGCCCGATGCATCGGGGCTGTGCAGCACGTACACCTCGCGGCGTGGTGGCGGATTGGGCGCCTTGCCTTCGATCGCCCAATGGGTCACGTCGTGGTGCATTCGACGCTTCACGTCGACCTGCACTTGGCCGTTGGCCAGCACAGTGATCCACACCTCCCGCTTGCGGCCATCCGTGCCACCTTGCGGCGTGAGCCACTGGCCGGTGGTCAAGAAGCGGGTGCCGTCCTT
>JAYTZE010000483.1:0-12731 GCA_043742385.1 Ilumatobacteraceae bacterium | reverse complement strand
CGCTCGGCTTGATAGTCGTGCACGAGTACCGCGACGTGGTGGAAGCCGAACTGGCCGTCGTCGTACATGTCGCGGTAGATCGACGGGAGATCATCGTGCTGCTCGATGAGCTGGATCTGGCACTCGCCGGCGTACCCGAATGCATACGAAACGTCGGCCTCGATGGACGTGCCTCGATAGCTGAACGTGTCGCCGCGGTGGTGCGCGGCGATGAAGAACGGACCGGCCTCGATGGTGCGCGCCCACTGGGCAGCTGCCGCTGCAAGGTCATCGACGAAGTAGGCATACTGAAAGATCGGGTGTCGCTGCATCGTCTCTCGACCCTACGCTCAGTCGGCAGCGCCTGACAGCCGCATGTGGCCCATGCGCCAATTGGCAACGACCAGCGCCACCGCCGTGACGATCAGCAGACGCACGACAGCGGCTCCGCCCTGTGGGATGCCCTCGCGTATCAGTCGCCTCGGCGCGTCGTCGAGGTAGCCGACGAAGATCGCCCGTGATTCCCAGGTCGGTGACAGCTGAGCGATGCCGGTCAGCGCTGCGCCTAGCAGCCGCTCGATCAGGAAGACAACGGCCAGCGACCACACAGCGGTTCGGCGTGTGATGCAACCAATGGCGATGAAGAGGGCAACGTACGACACGCTGCCGACTGCGGCGGCGAGGTATGCCGGGCCTGCGCTGTCGGGCACACCGGCCACAACTGCGGCGAGGGCGCTGGCAGGGGCGATCGTGACGAGGGCGACCATCGAGCCGCCCAACCAACGGCCGAGCACGACCTGCCAGATCGGTGTGGGCGAGAGCCACGTGAAGTGGAAGGTGCCGGAGCGCACTTCTGCGCCGAGTACGGAATCACCGATCACGAGCGCGGCGATCGGCATCACGAGCGCGAAGATTCCCTCGGCGGCGACATTGGCGAAGGCGCGCTGCGGGCTCGCATCGACCGCGCGGGCGAGCAATCCGAACAACAGGGCACCCGCGCAGGGCAACAACACCGCGGCCCAACGCTTCGGCGGAACGCACGACTGCACGGTGTAGACGAGGATGGCGACGAAACGCGACCGCTGGCGCCGACTGGCGACCTGCACCGACTCGGTCATCGGACGAGTTCCCGGAAGAGA
The DNA here is from genome assembly GCA_043742385.1 of Ilumatobacteraceae bacterium. Lineage (GTDB taxonomy): Bacteria > Actinomycetota > Acidimicrobiia > Acidimicrobiales > Ilumatobacteraceae > JAENVT01. Next base: position 11,613 of record JAYTZE010000483.1, on the reverse strand, counting down.
CTCTCGAGGGAGTCATCGAGGGCGCGGACTTCGAGCAGCCGCACCGACGACTCGCGAGCGAGTCGCGGCAGTGCCGTCGCCAGCTCTCGTGCCTGCACGGTCTGGATGATGAGACCATCGCGCGACGTGTCGATCGTGACTCCGGCGACGGATTCGACACTGATCAGTGCTGCTGCCAATCGGCGACCATTGTCGGAGCGCACCAGCACGTGCCGGGGCCGGTCATCCATTGCATCGCGGATGGCGTGCCGGCCACCTGCGGCGGCAAGCCGTCCGTGAATCAGCACGATCACCCGTTCTGCCATCCGCTCGACCTCGTTGAGCACATGCGAGCTGACGATCACAGTCCGTCCATCTGCGCCCAGCTGTTTGAACAGCTCGATGAGATGCAGCCGTTGCACGGGATCAGCGCCGTTCAGGGGCTCGTCAAGGACGAGCACTTGCGGATCGGTCACCAGCGCAGCGGCGATCTTGGTGCGTTGGCGCATTCCTTTGCTGAAGCCGTCGACGCGACGGTCGGCGACGTCGAGCATCGCCACGCTCTGCAGCGCGCGGTCAGGTGCAGTGGGGTCTTCGACCCGGTAGAGATCGGCGGTATAGCGCACCAATTGTCGGGCGGTGAGGCCGGCCGGCACGGCTTCGTCTTCAGGAACCAGTGCCATGCGGGCGTGGACTTGACGATCGCGGCGCGGGTCGCGGCCCTCGATGCGCACGGTGCCCTGGTTGACGCCGACGAGCCCGACCATTGCCCGCATCAACGTAGTCTTTCCCGCGCCATTCGGCCCGAGGAGGCCGGTCACGCCCGGCCCGAACGAGCAGCTGAGCTCCGATAGGGCCACCTTGGGGCCGAACCACACCGATACGTCGGAGATCTCGACGGTTGCGTCGACTGCAAACGCCGGGTCGGCCGCCTGGTCAAGCGGCGACATCAGCGCTCCACCCAGCGGTAGCGATGCAAGAGCACCCCAACACCCAAGAACAGCACCACGAGGTACGTCGCGATAGCGAGCAGGCCGCCGTTGGCGACCCCGGTCAGCGGCGAGTCGGGATCGATGTTGCCCAGGAACACCAGGTCGCGGAGATAGAGCGGTAGCGACAAAACATTGATCAGCGCGGCGATCGAGCCCTCGCCGGGTCGTGTGTCACCGATGATGATGCCCGACGAGATCGATGTGATCAGTAACAGACCGATCACCGAGGCACCGGCCACGATTCTGCGCTCGGTGAGCGAACCGATGGCCACGCCGATCACGGCGTAGTACATCGCCAGCACGACAACGGACAACGGGACCTTCCACAAGATGTCGAGGTGACCGGTGAAGTAGTTGGCGGCGCTGTCGCTGACCAGCATGTTGCCGATGTACAGCACGACCTGAGGCAGGTACGAGAACGCGAACAGGATCGAGGAAATCGCCCCGACCTTGGCCACCACATAGTCGATCCCGGTCAGCGGTCGAGCGAACATCAGCGGCAGGACACGTTGTCGACGGTCGGGGCACATGACGTCGGGGGCGACGAGCGCGACGAAGAGCAGCAGGGCCGATGACACGCCGACATAGTCGCGATACGTGATGATCTCGAGGCTGTCTTCGAGCCGATCGCGGGTCACATAGCCGATGCCGACATTGACGATCGCAGGAATCGTCACGACACCGAGCAGGACAAATGGGGCAAACTTCTGGCGCCACGATCTGCGGATGCCGAGCGCCCTGCGCATGGATGCCTTGTACAGCGCAAGCGTCGCCGCGCCTCGGCGACCGCGTGGTCCGTCGTATGGGCGATAGCCGCGGTCGTAGACGGCACCCCGGTCGCCGCTGACCACATTCACGCCGTGCTGCCAGCGAGACGGAGGAAAACCTCGTCGAGCGATGTCAGGCGTGTCGTCAAGCGATAGAGGGGGAGCTGGAGCTCGGCGATGACATCTCGAATCGTGTCCATCTGATCGTCGCCGTCGACGGTCACCTCGACCAGTCCGTCGGCCGCTACGGCCGAGAGACCGATCCTCGACAGGCCGACCACCAATTCCTCATTGCGCGGACCGACGTCGACAGTGACGAACCCGGTTCGTTCGAGCAGCGTGTCGGTCGCACCAGATACCACGAGCCGGCCGGCGTCGATCATGACGACGTGATGGCATACCTGTTGGACGTCGTCGAGCAGATGCGTAGCCATCAGCACCGAGATGCCGAATGAGCCGAGGCGGGCGACGAGTGCCAACATCTCCTCGCGTCCGAGCGGGTCGAGGCCCGCTGTCGGCTCGTCGAGCAGTACCAACTCTGGATCGCCAACCAGTGCTTGCGCGAGTTTGGTGCGCTGGCGCATGCCGGTGGAGAAACCACTGATTGGCCGGAACCGGGCCTCGTCGAGGCCAACCAGGTCGAGGATGTCGGAGGCCCGCTGGCGTGCGGCCCGCGCCGGTAACCCGCTGAGCTCGCCAAAGGTGGAGACCACATCGGCGGCGGTTTGATCGAGCGGCAGGCAGTCGTGCTCGGGCATGTAACCGAGGCGCGAACGCACACCGATCGGATCGCTCGCAACGTCGATTCCGCAGACCTCGATGTGACCTTCTGTCGGCTTGGAGATGCCAAGGAGGAGGCGAAACATGGTCGTCTTGCCGGCCCCGTTGGCACCGACCAACCCGACGAGCCCGCGTGGCAGATCGATCGTCAGATCGTCGAGCGCCGTCACCCCCGGGTATCGCTTGGTGAGGCCATCGATGCGGAGGAGTGAGCTGGCTTCCACGACGGCCGAGAGTCTGTCACGTAGCGACGCGGCTCCAGGTGCAGCCGATCAGATCAGCAGTGGGAATCGTGGATCGGAGTGCGGAGCGCGGCCGGCCGCCACGCGGATGAAGGCCATGTCGTCGACAAGATCGGGCGGGCGACCGGCGACGGCTCGGCGGGCGAGCACCTCGTCGAGTATCGACTTCGTGGTCGCGACGCCACCGGCGCTGGCAATGGCGGGCGCACCGACCGCATCGGTCAGGTCAAGCCCATGCACCACAGCCTCGACAGTTCTCGATGGGATCCACTCATCGAGGCGCATCAGCGCGAAGTAGCCCGAGCCGATGGTCTCGCCGGCATGATCCTGGGCTCCCGCAACCGTCGCCCGGAACGTTTCCCCGAGCTTGTCGCACAGCGTTTTTCAGGAGTGTGCTGGCCGGCGAGGCCAATGTGGATACTGCTTCGTCGTGATCTTGCATCGTCGTACACCCGGCCACGAATAGTAGCGGTACAGTCGGAGCCGGTTGGTTGTCGACGGAGGGGCCCCCATGACGAACACCGCACATGCGATCGGCGTGACCGACACGCCGCTCTTGGAGGAAACCATCGGGAGTGCCTTCGACCGCACTGTGGCTTCCAGTCCCGGACGCGAGGCGTTGGTGGTGCCCTTCCAGGACATCCGCCTGACCTACCGCGAACTCGGTGAGCGAGTCGATCGACTGGCCCGCGGCATGATTGCAATGGGCTTGGGCACGGGTGACCGTCTGGGGATGTGGAGCCCGAACAACGCCGAGTGGGTGTACATCCAATTCGCCGCGGCGAAGGCGGGCGTCGTGCTCGTCAACATCAACCCTGCGTACCAGACCGAAGAGTTGCACTACGCGCTGGCACAGTCTGGTTGCCGAGCGCTCATCGCGGCGGCCGGTTTCAAGTCGAGCGACTACGCCGGCATGATCGCCGAGGTTCGGACTTCATTGCCAGTCCTGGACCATGTCGTGTTTCTCGATACACCTGGTTGGGACGCGATGCTGGTCGCAGGCGACTGCGTCGAACCACAGGACCTGGCGGATCGCGGCGCCTCGCTGAACAATCGTGACCCGATCAACATCCAGTACACGAGCGGCACCACCGGGTTCCCGAAGGGTGCAACCCTGAGCCATCGGAACCTGTTGAACAACGGCTACTTCCTCGGAGAACGATTTCGGTATACCGAGGCCGATCGAGTGTGCATCCCTGTGCCGTTCTACCACTGCTTCGGAATGGTGATCGGCAACCTCGCCAACCTCACGCACGGCACGACAACCGTGCTACCGGCGCCATCGTTCGATGCTCTGGCGACACTGCAGGCACTCGAGGCCGAGCGTTGCACGAGCGTGCTCGGCGTGCCGACCATGTTCATCGCCATGCTCGGCCATCCCGAGTTCCACAACTTCGACCTGTCGTCGTTGCGAACGGGCATGATGGCCGGCTCACCATGCCCGATCGAGGTCATGAAACAGTGCGTCGATGAGATGCACATGGGTGAAGTCACGATCGGCTACGGCATGACCGAGACATCGCCGGTGTCCACGCAGACGTCACCCGACGATCCCCTCGACAAGCGGGTTGGCACGGTTGGCCGGGTTCACCCGCACGTGCAGGTCAAGATCATCGATCCGTCGTCGGGCGAAACGTTGGGCCTGAACGAGCCGGGCGAGCTGTGCACCAAGGGATACTCCGTCATGCTCGGCTACTGGAACGAGCCGCAGCTGACCGCCCAAGCCATCGACGTCGATGGCTGGATGCACAGCGGTGACCTCGCGGTCATGGACGACGACGACTACGTCAGCATCGTCGGAAGGATCAAGGACATGATCATCCGCGGTGGCGAGAACATCTACCCGCGAGAGATCGAGGAGTTCCTCCATTCGCACCCTGACATCATCGACGTGCAGGTGATCGGTGTACCCGACGACAAATATGGCGAAGAGCTCGTCGCCTGGGTCCGCCTTCGAGACGGCGTCACCATGACCCGCGACGACCTTTCTGCGTATTGTGCGGGTCGCATTGCCCACTTCAAAATTCCGCGGTACGTGCATGTGACCGACGAGTTTCCCATGACCGTCACGGGCAAGGTCCAGAAGTACCGCATGCGCGAGGTGTCGATCGAGCTGCTCTCAGGCGGCTGAACGGCTCGGCGGAGCGGTCAGTTCCGGATGGTCATCCAAGAATGCAGCGACCAGACCGTGCCCTTCGGCGATCAAACGATCGCCGTGAGTGAAATCGAACAGGCCGATGCCATGTGTGTCGGGTGCGGGCAGACGGATGACATTCGGATGCTCGTGCGACGGAGCGAGGATTTCGCGTGTCACCGCGATAGACGAAGTCAGCACGCCGAGTGCCGATAGGTCGGCGGGCAGTTGATGTTTCGTGCCGGCCCGGCAGTCGAACGCGAAGATCAACGTCGCACCGAGATCGCGAGCACGCTGGACAGGGAGATTGGCGGCGATGCCACCGTCGACGTGGCGGCTGCCGTTGATCTCGACCGGCCGGAAGATGCCGGGCAACGAAGCCGAGGCAACGAGTACGGCACGCGGATCGCCAGTGGAGTGGAAATCGATCCTGGCGTCGTCGATGTTGACCGTGCCGGCCTCGAATGGGGTCGACAGTTCGGAGAGATCGTCGACTGGCAGGAATCGGTTGACCAGATCGACCAGGCCGTCGGATCGGTAGAGATGCGGATGGTGGCGCAACACATGCCAGGCGCGCTCGAGGCGTGAACCGCGAAAGATGTAGTCGCGCCGTAGTCCGTGCCAGATCGTTGCCAGCTGTTCGGCCGTTTCTACGCTCGGTTGGTGGGCGATCGCTGCACCGTTGAGGGCACCTGCCGATACGCCGATCACCAAATCAGGCGAGATGCCAGCTTCGAGGAGGGCACGCAGCTGCCCTGCCTGCATCGCGCCGAGCGATCCGCCACCCGACAGCACAAAGGCGATCCTCTGTCGCCCGAATGGGCTCTCGTCGGGTCGATGCCGATGCCACCGCACGCCAGAACATCGGCGTCGGGCCGACCGACTTGAGTCAATCGGGTGAGAACGGTCCCGACGGACTATCAGTCGCCTGTGGTGCCGTCGATCGCTTCCCGAAGCAAGTCTGCGTGGCCACAGTGTCGGGCGTACTCCTCGACGAGATGTACCAGGATCCAGCGCAACTTGACCTGCTGGTTCGCTCGCCGACCAACGGACGAGGCATCAAAGGCCGTGGTGGCCGCAATCTGGCGGGCGCGGCCGATCTCAGCGCGTAGTGCCACCAGCGCGTCAGCAAGCGTGTCGTGCTCGAGCGGATGGAAGTCGCGATCGCGATCGTCCGGGTCGTCCCAGAGCGAGGTCTCGCTCGACCCGAGGAAGACCTCGCCGATCCAATACTGCTCGACCAGAGCGAGATGACGCACCAACCCAAGCAGGCTGAGATTGCTCGAGGCGGTGGTCGTCCGGGCTTGTTGCTCGGTGATGCCATCGACCTTGCGGAGCAGCACGTACCGTTGGTAGTCGAGCAGCCAACTGACCACGGCGGATTCGTCGCCGCCGTACGGCGCAACATCGGGATCGAACGGCGGGTCCAGGAACGGTAGGTCAGGCACCGCGTCACGTTAGGCCGATGGCCGATTGGAGCCTGTCGAACTCAGGTCCCGGCGAGTTCGGCGAGGCGTCGCTGCAGGAACCGGCGATCGCTGTCATTGCACGGGCAATCGAGCGCCTGCCGGAATGAGTCTGCCGCTGCGGTCGTTTCGCCAAGCCGGCGTTGGAAGTCGGCGCGGGTCGACCAATACAAGTGCCATCGTTCGGTCGGGGTGCCGATCAGTTCGCTGAGCAACGCCAGCCCGGCGCGCGGGCCGGCGTTTTCTGCCACTGCCACGGCCCTGTTGACGCGGACCACCGGCGTGGGCCAGCGGACTTCGAGCATCCGGTACAGCTCGGCGATCTGTGGCCAGTCGGTGTCGGCATACGTCTGTGCTGCACCATGCAGACAGGCGATGGCCGCCTGCATCTGGTAAGCGCCCGGTCGGCCGCGCCGCAGCACCGACTCAACCAGCGCTGAGGCCTCGGCGATGGCCTCGACGTCCCACTGTGACCGGTCCTGGTCGGCGAGCAGCACGATTTCACCATCGGAGTCCGTGCGCGCCCGGCGACGGGCGTTGGTCGCCAGTGTGAGCGCAAGTAGTCCGACGCACTCGGCCTCGTCGGGCATCAGTTCGACGAGCACTCGAGCGAGGCGGATGGCTTCATCCGCGAGATCGAGCCGAGCGTCGAGTTCGCCGATGGGGGCGTGATGGCCGGCGGTGTACACGGCGTAGACGGTGGCGAGGACCGGGCGCAGCCGGTCGGGCAGTTCGTGTTCGTCCGGCACTCGATAGGGGATGTGGGCCTTGGCGATCTTGGCCTTGGCGCGACTGATTCGCTGGCCGATGGTGGACTCGGGAACCAGGAAGATACGGGCGATGTCGACGGTGGTCAGGCCACAGATCGTGCGCAGCGCCAGGGCCACCTGCGATTCGGGGGATAGGGCCGGGTGACAGCAGGTGAACAGCAGGCGCAGCCGATCGTCGCGGTTGTCGTTGTCGTCGTCGTCGTCGCCGATTGCCGAACCCTCGGTCAGCATGCGAAACGCTTCCTCCTCCTTGGGCGCTCGCCGTGCCTCGCGTCGCAACCGATCCAGTGCTTTGTTGCGAGCGACTGCTGTCAGCCACGCACCGGGCTTGTCGGGAACGCCGTCGCGACGCCAGCTATCGGCGGCGACAACCACTGCGTCGTGCAGTGCATCGTCCGCTCGGTCGATGTCACCCGTCAGACGAATGAGGGTGGCCAGAACCTGGCCACCCTCGATACGAATGATCTCGTCGAGCGGATCGATCAGTTGGCCTCACCGAAGTCGATGACCGGACGTACCTCAACCCGGCCGTGCCATGCACCGGGGATCTGTGCCGCCCAGCTCAATGCCTCGTCGAGGTCCTTGCAGTCGAGCAGGTAGAAGCCGCCGAGCGCTTCTTTGGTCTCGGCGAAAGGCCCGTCGGTGGCGATCACATCGCCACCCTTTGCCCCGCCGGCGACCTGAATGGTTGTTGCCGTACTGGTCGGCTGCAAGGCCTCGCCACCTGCGATCACACCGGCCGCCCCGCCGGCCTCACCGAAGTGGAGGTACTCGGCCATGATGCTGCCCCACAGTGCGGGGTCAGGCTCGCTGGTTGGTTCCGTGCCATAGATGAGTGCTGCATACCTGGGCATGTTGCTGTCCTTTCGCTGGGACCCCGGCGGGGTGATTCACTACGCACCGACGAATGGGGATGCTCGATTTCGACGCGTTCGGCCGAATTCTTCCACGGCGTGCCGAGACGATCCCTAGTCTGCGGGCAATGGAGGAACGCGAAGCCCGGGGGCTGCACACATGACCGTTACATCTTCTGACGCACTGACCGGTGAGACGGTCGAGTTGCTGCAAGCGATGATTCGCAATCGCTGTGTCAACGACGGCACCGCGGAGTCGGGGTACGAAACGCGCAACGCCGACCTGCTATGGACGTTCCTCGGCTCGACCGGCCTCGACGTTCAGCGCTTCGAGCCGACACCCGGTCGCGGTTCGCTGGTGGCGCGTATCGAGGGCAGTGACCCGACCGCACCGAGCCTGTGCCTGATGGGCCACACCGATGTCGTGCCGGTCAACGAAAGCGGATGGTCGCGAGATCCGTTCGGCGGCGAACTGGTCGATGGCGAGGTGTGGGGGAGGGGTGCTGTCGACATGCTCAACCTCACCTCCTCGATGGCTGTCGCCTTCCGTCATCTCGCCGTCACCGGCTTTCGCCCTCGTGGTGACCTGATCTACTTTGCGGTCGCCGACGAGGAATCCGGTAGCGCCCATGGCATGCAGTGGATGGCCGACCACGAGGCCGATGCGATCCGCGCCGATTATGTGTTAACCGAGTCAGGCGGCCTGCACAGTGGCCCGAACGAGCAACCGCACATCTCGGTCGCCGTAGGCGAGAAAGGCGTCGCCTGGCGACGGCTGCGCGTTCGCGGTACCCCTGGGCACGGATCGACTCCGTTCAAAGCGGACAATGCGTTGATGACGGCGGCGGCCGTGATCCAACGCATTGGCGACTACAGGCCGCCGCCGCGCTTTCACGAGCTGTGGACCACCACGGTCGACCGACTTGGAGTCGACGACGAGACCAAACGAAATCTGCTCGACGAAAACCGGATCGACGACTTTCTCGAGTCGCTGCCGCGCCCTGGGCTGGGTGCATTTCTTCACGCATGTACGCACACGACGTTTTCGAGCAACACGATCGGCGGTGGCGGACCGTCGCGGATGAAGACCAACATCATTCCCGACTGCGTCGACATCGGCGTCGACGTGCGCACCCTGCCGGGTGAGCGACATGACGACGTGACCGCCCACCTGCGTGCGGCGCTCGGAGATCTCTACGACAAGGTCGAGGTCGAGGTCATCATGGATGACCCAGCATCGATCAGTCGTCTCGACAACCCACTCTGGGACAGTCTCGAGCGTGCGCTGGCCAGGCCCTTCCCCACGGCTCGTCCGACACCACAGCTGGAGCTGGGATTCTCCGACGCCCGCATCTATCGCGAGATGGGCGCGGTCGCCTATGGCGCAGGATTGTTCAGCCCCGATGTCGACCCGGCGGAGTTCGGCCGCCGATTCCACGGCAACGACGAACGCGTCGACGTCGAGTCGTTGCGACTGACCACTCAGCTGTGGCTCGACGTCGTGCGTGATCTCTTGGGTTGAGTTTCAGTTCTGCTGCACCCAGGCCGCGGCGTGGGTGGGCAGCCTGTCGCCTTCCAGCGGCACGCTCGACAGCAGCACCGTGCCCGAGGGAAGCTCGATTGATGTGGCGCCGAAGTTGACGACGCACGCAAACCCATCGCCCCGCGCGAACGCGATCACGTCGTCACCGCTTTCGAGCCAGGTGTAGGCATCGTGGTGCAACGCGGGGAGATCGTGTCGCACGCGCAGCGCATCGCGGTAGAGCCACAACATCGACGTGCGATCGGCCTCTTCGGCTTCGACCGATAGCACAGACCAGCTGCCCGGTTGCGGCAACCATGGCGTTGCATCGCCGAATCCGAGCGATGGTCCCGTGCGAGTCCACGGCAGCGGCACTCGACATCCGTCGCGCCCGCGACGCGTGCGACCCGAGCGCTCCCACACCGGGTCGGCAAGCAGCTCCTCGGGGATGTCGTCGACCTCGGGCAAGCCGAGCTCCTCGCCCTGATAGAGGTAGACCGCGCCCGGCAATGCCAGTTCCATCAGGATCGCAGCGCGTGCCCGACGCGTGCCGAGTGGCAGATCGACGGGATCCTCTGGTCGACCGTGCAGGGGATGAGCGGTCGGGCCGCGGCCGTAGCGGGTGACGTGCCGATTGATGTCGTGATTGCTCAAGACCCACGTGACGGGCGCTCCGACCGCTTGATGGGCGGCGAGCGACCTGGCGATCGCCTCGCGAAGTTCTGCAGCGTCCCAACGGCAGCGTGTGGTGTGGAAATCGAACGCGGTGTGTAGGTGCCCTGGCCGCAGGTACTCGGCGAGCCTGGCCACCGACGACACCCACGCCTCGGCAACGAACACCCGCGGCGGGTCGTACGAATCGCCCACGTCGCGCCACTCGCGATAGATGTCGGGCACGCCCGCTTGGTCCCAGTGCGGGTGTCCGGGCTGAGGCGGTGCGCCGACGGTCGGCTTGAACTGCTCGCCGAGATCAGGCAGACCCTCTTGCTTCAACAGGGCATGGGCGACATCGATGCGGAACCCGTCGGCGCCGGCGTCGAACCAGAACCGCAAGATGTCGGCGAACTCGGCACGCACCTCTGGGTTGTCCCAATTGAGGTCCGGTTGCTTGCTGTCGAACAGGTGCAGGTACCACTCGTCATCGGGTCGGTTGATCCTCGTCCAAGCAGGCCCACCGAACTCCGAGGTCCAGTCATTGGGTGGCAGCTCGCCGTTGTCACCCCTTCCAGGCCGGAAGTGATAGCGATCGCGTTCGAGTGAACCGGGCGCGGCGTCAAGCGCGGCTTGGAACCACTGATGTTCGTCGGACGTGTGGTTTGGCACGATGTCGAGCAGGACACGCAAACCGACCGCATGTGCCTCGGCCATCAGTGCTCGACCCTGTTCGAGCGAACCGAATATCGGCTCGATGTCGCGGTAGTCGGCGACGTCGTAGCCGGCGTCGGCCTGCGGTGAGGGATACCAGGGGTTGATCCACAGCGCATCGACGCCGAGCGCGGCGAGATACTCGAGGCGCGATCGAATTCCGTCGACATCGCCGATCCCGTCGCCGTTCGAGTCGGCGAAGGAGCGGATGTAGATCTGATACGTGACGGAGGAACGCCACCACTGCGGATTTGGATCGGGCACGGTCGCTCAGATTAACGATGCGACCGGCGTCGCAGCGCAAATCGCGTGAGGGCTACGGTTTGGCCATGGCTGAAACGATTTCGTTCCCGAGCAACGGCTCCGATGCGTCTGGCTACCTTGTCATGCCCGATGGTGGCAGCGGACCTGGTGTACTCGTGATACAGGAATGGTGGGGGCTCGACTCCGGCATCAAGGAGATGACGTCGCGGCTTGCTGCCGCAGGCTTCGTGGCCCTTGCCCCGGACTTGTACCACGGTGAACTGGCTGCGCACGAGGAGATGGACAAGGCCGGGCAACTCATGCAGTCCATGCCGCCAGATCGCGCCGCGCGTGACATGAGCGGGGCCATCGACTACCTCGCTGATCTCGATGGCGTCACGGGACGCGGGATCGGTGTCGTCGGGTTCTGCATGGGTGGGATGTTGTCGTTCCTGATCGCTGCCGGTCGTCCCGACAAGGTGGTCGCCACCGTCCCGTT
>JAYTZE010000482.1:0-1467 GCA_043742385.1 Ilumatobacteraceae bacterium | reverse complement strand
GGTCATCGACGGCCGCGGCACACCGGGACGTGGTAGCGATTGGGAGCGCTCGATTCATCTCGATCTGGCGTCGCTGATACTCGACGATCAGGTCGAGGGGTTGCACGCCGCTGCCGATCACTATCCGCTCGACCTCGACCGTGTGGCAATTCGAGGGTGGAGCTTCGGTGGGTATCTCGCCGCCCTTGCGGTCATGCGCCGCCCCGACGTGTTCCACGCCGCGATCGCCGGCGCACCTGTCACCGATTGGCGGCTGTACGACACCCACTACACCGAGCGTTACCTCGGCGATCCGACGGTCGACGACACCGCCTACGCCAACTCGTCGCTGCTGCCGTTGGCCGGGGCGTTGACCCGGCCGCTGCTGTTGATCCACGGCCTCGCCGACGTCAACGTCGTGGCTGCTCACACCCTGCAACTGTCGTCTGCACTGCTGGCGGCCGGAAAGCCGCACGAGGTGCTCCCCCTGGTTGGTGTCACGCACATGACGCCGCAAGAGGTCGTCGCCGAGAACATGCTGCTGCACCAACTCGACTTCCTCAGACGTTTCATCGCACCGATTGCCAACGGTTAGGTTGCGCCTTCGATGAATCAACGCCTGCGCGATCTGTACAGCCATGTATCACTGCACGCGACAGCGAATCGTGAACACGAGGCGGTCGTCGAACTGCTGTTGCTCGTGATGGTGGCCGACCGGCACATCTCCGACGATGAGCTCGACGAGATTCGCAACATCAGCGACGACTCGGGGTGGGAGTCGTCGACGTTCTCGTTCGATCAATACCTTGGCCAGGCGATGGCCAAAGTGCGCGCCGCCGTGGCCAACCACAGCATCGACACTCTGCTCGACGACATCGACGGCAGAATCACAAGCACCGTGCTGCGTCAGTCGCTGTTCTCCGCAGCACGCGATGTTGCCGGTGTCGATCACGACATCGACCTCGAGGAAGAGTCACTGTTGGGGCAGGTCGCCGCCCGCTTCGCCTGAATCGGTCGGGCGACGCCGCGCCGTCGCCACTCGGTCGCGACCATGCAAGTCAGGCGTGATCTCGACATCGTCGAATCCAGCGCCACAGAGAACCTCCGCGACATGCGACCCCTGCGCCGACCCGATCTCCATGATCAACCAGCCGCCTGGGCGCAGCCAGCGTGGTGCCTCGGCAGCGAGATGACGGATCTCATCGAGACCGTCAGGCCCTCCGAATAGTGCTATCGCCGGCTCCCATTCGCGCACGATCGACTCGAGCTCGTGGTCATCGTCGGCCACGTATGGAGGGTTCGACACGACGACCGCGAGACCCCCGCGCAGTTCCGCCGGCAGCGCGTCGAACCACCGGCCGTGGGCGAGCCGCACGTTGGCCGCTGCCCGGCCGAGCCCGGCAGAATTGGCTCGCGCCACGTCGAGCGCATCCAGCGATCGGTCAGTCAGCCACACCGTGACGCCATCGAGCGGCAGTTCGCTCGCCA
>JAYTZE010000481.1:0-6231 GCA_043742385.1 Ilumatobacteraceae bacterium | reverse complement strand
GTGGTCCACAGCGCAGTGAGGAACGATCGATCGAACACGTCGCGCCGGAAGTTGTCGAGACCGACGCCCCGGCCGGGCACGAAGCTGCCGATCTTGTCGCTGCGAGTGGACAGGTAGACGCCGACGGCAATCGGCACCGCGAACATCGCGGTCAGCATCAGCCACGACGGCAGGGTGAGCAGCGCCACTCGCCGCCTCTTCCGCCGCACCGTGCGGCGGGCGGAGACGGAGAGGGTTCGACGATCGGCTGCATCGACGGCGACGGCTCCAGTCATGGACTCATGGCGTCATGTCGTCGAACCAGCGTCCCAGTTCGGTCAGCCGTTCTCGGCGGCCAGGATCGGGGTCAGGTCCTCGTTCAGTTGATCGAGCCCCGCTTGCACATCCACCTGTCCGGACATGATCGCCGTGATCGTCGCCGTGATGGCGACATCCATCTCGGGCCACACCTTGAGCTGCGGATAGCGCTCGATGCGACTGGTCGACGGGATGCTGAGCAGCTCGAGGTATGGCTGCTCGGCGAGGAGCTCTTCGTCGGTCGTGATCGACGTGCGCCCGATGGCCGCTGCGCCCGATTCGAGGTATGCCCTGGCGTTGGACTTGCCGAGCACGAACTCGAGGAACTGCCATGCCTGATCCTTGTTCTCGGAATCGACCGGGATGCCGATGTTCCATCCTGCGAGGTGCGTGATGTCGACCTCGCCGAGCGGCATCCGAGCGGTGCCGATCTTGCCGACGTACGGCGTGAACTCGTCGCTGAGGGTGAACCCGTAGTAGCCCGAGTACTGGATGATCGAGCCGATGTCCTGCGACAAGAACTTGAACATCACGTCGTCGCCTGTGGCGCTGATCGCGCCCTCGGGGGCGACATCGAAGATCTGTTGCATGTACTCGACAGCGGTGACCGACTCGGGCGTGTTGACGGTCGGGGTCAGGTCGTCGTCGTACAGATGGCCGCCGAAGCTCCACAGCAGCGTCATGTACCACCAGGAGGCTCCCGGCCCGAAGGCCATCATTGCCCCGTCGCCCTTGCCGGCATCCACCACGGCCTTAGCGTTGGCGATGTACTCGTCCCACGTGGTGGCGGGCTCGAGGCCCAGTTCGTCGTAGATGTCGGTGCGGTACCACTGGATCATCGGCTCGGTCGACAACGTTAGGCCCAGCGTGTCGCCGTCGTACTTGCCATAGTCCTGTTGGCCTTCCGAGAAATCCGCGATGTCGTACCCGGCGCTGTTCGCCAAGTAGTCGTCGAGCGGCGTCATCGCCCCGGCGGCGCCGAACGGGGCAAGGAAGGTGTTGTCGAACTGGGCGATGTCGTACTGGCCATCTGCCTGTTCGTAGGCGAGCAACTGCTTCTGGTGCGCCTCGCCGTACGGCGTCTCGGAGAAGTTCACCGCGATGCAGGTGGCCGCCTCGAACGAGGGGATGAACGATTGGATGGCGGTAGAGGAGGGGCTTGGGATCAGGAACACGCTGATCTCGCCGGCATCGCCGGTGTCACCGCAGTCCTCGGGGGCTGCGTCGGTTCCGGGCGTGCTCGTGGCCGCGCCGGGTTCGGTCGTGGCCGCGACGGCGTCGGTGGTGGCCGGCGCCTCGGTGGATGACGAGGGTTCGGTGCCAGCGTCGGTGGACGCAGACGATGATGCGTCGTCGCTGCCGCACGAGGCGGCCATCACCATGGTCGTCGCAATCGCGACAACGCTCCATCGGTGGATGCGAGCGTTCCTCCCAGTGTGTCTCACGATGTCTCCCCCTGTGTATGCAGCGCACGCTGGCGCGGTCCCCTGACGCATAGTACGGGAGGCATCCTATTCGGTCAAGAGTGTTGACCGAATAGGACGGCACTCGCTACCATCGGCTCATGGCTGGGCCAGCGTTGCGCTCGATCGAGTCCGGTGACCAGCGAGTCGTGCTCGTGGTCACAGCACACGCAGACGACCTGACGTTGTTCCTGGGCGGAACCGTGGCGGCTTGGGCAGCAGCAGGATGGAAGGTGGTGGTGATCCGGGTCACCGACGATCGATGGGATTCGGTGGGTCTCGACCAGCACGACACCATCGTTGCCAACGAGCGCGAGTTTCGTGAGGCCGCGGCGATCCTCGGCGTGTCCCAGATCGTCGGGCTCGGCTACGCCACCGACATGCTCGGTGATTGCAGCGAGGTCGAGCTGCGCGAGCGGATCATCCGTGAGGTGCGCACCCACCGTCCGTACGCTCTCGTCACCTTCGATCCGTACGCCGCGTACGGGGAGGACAACCAGGATCACGTGCTGGTTGCGGCTGCGACGGACGAGGCGTTCTGGACGAGCCAGTTCGATCTGCACCATCCCGAACACCTCGCCGACGGCCTCGCACCACATGGCTGCTTCGAGCGGTGGTACTTCGGGCGCGAGGTGCAGCTCGTGACCGACGTGATCGACATCAGCGACACCCTGGATAGCAAGATCGAAGCAGCGTGCGCGCATCGCACGATGATGATCAACTTCCTCAACCAGCTCCGGTTGCAGGCCCGCACCGGCGGGTGGCAGGTCGAGGCGATCGATCACGCGCTCGCTTCTGGTGATCCCTCGGCGGTGCTGCGGCAAGTGGTACGAGCGGGTTCGGAACGGGTGGGGGCGCGGTACGGGGTCGCCGCCGCCGAGGAGTTCCGGGTCGTCCGCTTCGGCGGCATGTCGGCGCTGCTCGACCTGATGGGAACCCCGCTCTCGTGATCGCCGCACAAGGTTTCCCCACGGTCTATGGACGGGCCCTGCTGACTGCCCTCGTCCCGAGCATCGGCTCCTACCTCGTGATCACCCATCCCGAGCCATGGGCGATGCTCGAGCCCTCACTGTCGGCTGCTGGTGTTGCTGCGCCCGTCACGGTGATCCACGCCGGCGACCTCACACCCGCGCACCTCGAACAACTCGTCGCGTCCGCGCCGACTGTGGATGCCGTCGTCGGCATCGGCGGAGGATCGGCCATGGACACCGCCAAGTGGTTGCACTGGCGGCGCGAGCTACCCCTGTACCAGGTGCCGTCGCTGCCATCGGTGAACGCCTGCTTCACGCGGATGACCGCGCTACGCGACGCAGGAGGCGTGCGCTACGAGGGCGATGCAGTGCCGCAGCAGGTGCTGGTCGACTTCGACCTGCTGGCATCGGCCCCGCCGGCGCTCGTGCGCGGCGGCATCGGCGACGTGCTGTCGTGCCACACGGCCCGCCACGACTGGCAGATCGGGGTCGCTGCAGGGCGCGATCATCCGTGGGACGACGAGGCCGCGGCGATGTCGCTGACCTACCTCGATGAACTCGAGGCGCTCGCGCCCGCACTGGCCCTCGGCACGGACGACGGGGTGCGACGCCTCATGGAGCTCCACCGTGATATCGGATGGCGGTGCCACGACCTCGGGCACGCCAGGTTCGAAGAGGGCAGCGAGCACTTCTTCGCCTACTCGTTCGAGGAGGTGACCGGGCGCACGATCATGCACGGCGAGCTGGTGACGATGGGCGTGCTGATCATGTCTGCGCTGCAGGGCAACGATCCCGCCAGGCCGCGACGCATCGCCGACGCCGCACAAATGCGCACCGGTCTGGGCGAGCTGGGCGTCACGTGGGACGAGGTGCAAGCAGCGCTACGGCGGATGCCGTCCTTCGTCGACGAGCAGCAACTGTGGTTCTCGGCGGCGAACGGCCTCGTGGTCGATGACGACGCGTTGAACACGGCGCGCACCGCGCTTCGAGCAGACTGATCCGCTGCCGGGACCGACATGCAGCTGATCATCGTCGACACCCCGTTCGACACGGGATCCGTTGTCGCTGGACTCGTCGGCGATCACCGGCCGCGAGTCCTCGGCGTGGCCACGGGATCGTCGCCCGAACCGGCGTACCGCGAGCTCGTGCGGCGTGACGAGCTTGCGCCGACGACCGTTCTGTGCCTGGTGGACGAGTACATCGGGCTAGCCCCGGGCAGCGCTCACCGATATCGCGCCCAGATCGAACGGCAACTGGGCGGACCCCTGGGGGCGCTGCGAATCGAAGCTCCCGACGTGGATCGCGCCGACCTCCCATCGGCTGCCGCCGCGTACGAGCGGACACTCGCCGACCTCGGTGGCGTCGACGTGCAGATCCTCGGCGTCGGTCGCAACGGTCACATCGGCTTCAACGAACCCGGTACCTCGTTCTCGTCACGCACGCACGTGACCACCCTGGCAGTGGAGACACGTCACGACAACGCCAGGTTCTTCGGCTCGCTGGCGGCGGTCCCGACGCAGTCGATCACACAGGGCCTGGCCACGATCATGCGGGCCCATACGATCGTGCTCGTCGCCGCCGGATCAGCGAAGGCGGTGGTGGTGGAGTCCTTGTTCACTCGTCCGCCGTCGATCAATCTCCCCGTGAGCGTGCTGCAATTCCACTGCGAGGTGACCGTAGTGGCCGATCGCGCGGCGTGCCATCTGCTCGAGGGGCTGCCACCCCATCCCATCCACGTCACTCAGGAGCGATCATGACCAGCCGACTCGACACGCCAGCCGTCCTCGGAGGCAGGCCGATCCGCGAAACCCCGTATCCGGCGTGGCCGATCTGGGACGAGGGTGAGCGAGATGGACTGCTGGGTGTGCTCGATGCCGGCGGGTGGTGGCAGGGTGACGGTCGCGAGGCAGCCACGTTCGCAGCAGAGTTCGCCACGTACCACGGTGCCCGTCATGGCCTGGCCTTGACCAACGGCACCCACACCCTCGAGGCTGCGCTCGCCGCCTGCGACATCGGCGAAGGTGACGAGGTGATCGTGCCGGCCATGACGTTCGTCGCGTCGGCGTCGGCGGCACTGGCGGTGAACGCCACGCCGATCCTGGTCGACATCGATGCCGACACCCTGTGTATCGACGTGGCCGCGGCCGAGGCCGCGATTTCGCCGAGGACCAGGGCGATCGTGGCCGTCCACGTGGCCGGAGCAGCTGCCGACCTCGACGCGCTCACCGAGCTGTGCAGCCGTCGCGGGCTCCGGTTGATCGAGGACTGCGCGCACGCCCACGGCACGTTCTGGCGTGGCCGTGGCGTGGGTTCGTGGGGTGACTTCGGCAGCTTCTCGATGCAGCGATCCAAGCTGATGACCGCCGGCGAGGGTGGTGCGCTGATCTGTCAGGACGATCTGCTGCGCGATCTTGCCTGGGCCTACGCCGATTGTGGGCGAGTGAAGGGAGAGTGGTTCTACCACCACGCCACCTATGGCTCGAACCTGCGGATGACCGAGTGGCAGGGAGCGGTGTTGCGCGCGCAGCTGGCGCGATTCCCTCAGCAGAACGCGACTCGCAACGCCAACGCCCTCGCGCTGAACGCGGCACTCGACGAGATCCCGGGGCTGCGCACGCCTCGACGCGACCCGCGAATGGATCTGCAGGGGAACTACTGCTTCGTGTTCCACTACGACGCCGATCAATTCGCCGGCCTACGGCTACGCACGTTCGAAGCAGCGCTCGCAGCGGAGGGAATCCCGATGGGGGTGTCCTACCCCTCGCTCGGGGACCTGTCGCTGTTCCGCCTCCGCAACTTCGGCCCGCGCCTGCGCGAGCACGCGCCCGCGTTCGATGACGCAGCGCTGCATCTGCCGAAGGCGGAGCGCGCCGCGGCCTCCACCGTGTGGTTGCAGCACCGGCTGTTGCTGGCCGATCGCGAGGACGTGCTCGACGTGGCTCGAGCCGCTGAGCGAATCCAGATCCACGCCCGGGCGATCGCGGGCGCGTCATGATCACGCTGTTGCGATCGGCCCCGCTGCGGTTGGCGCTGCTCGGCCACGGGTTCATCGGTAAGATGCACCACCAGGCGGCGCTGGCCTGCGGGCTCGAGGTGACCCGCATCTGCCGGTCCGGCGACGACTGGCGGGCTGCGGTGGCTTCTGCCAATGTCG
The DNA here is from genome assembly GCA_043742385.1 of Ilumatobacteraceae bacterium. Taxonomy (GTDB): domain Bacteria; phylum Actinomycetota; class Acidimicrobiia; order Acidimicrobiales; family Ilumatobacteraceae; genus JAENVT01. The sequence continues at coordinate 346 of JAYTZE010000481.1, read as the reverse complement.
ACGCCGTGGTGATCGGCACCCCGAACGCACTGCACCACCCGCAGGCGATGGCGGCGTTCGCTGCTGGCAAGCACGTCCTCGTCGACAAGCCGATGGCGCTCACTGTCGCCGAGGCCGACGACATGATCGATGCCGCGTCCGCGGCGCAGCGGACGTTGCTGGTCGGCCACATGTGGCGCTACCGCGATGAGGTGATCGCCATGCGTGACCGTGTCGCGTCCGGTTCGGTGGGTCGCCCCGTGCGCACGCGCGGGTACGGGATCCATGCCGGCTGGGGTCCGAGCGGATGGTTCACCGATCCCGCGCTCGCCGGCGGCGGGGCGCTCATCGACATGGGGATCCACGC
>JAYTZE010000480.1:0-6232 GCA_043742385.1 Ilumatobacteraceae bacterium | reverse complement strand
CGAGGTCCTGCTCGCTCCAACCACGGGTGGCGGCGTAGGCGCGCGGCGGCTCCCCAGCTAGCCTTTCGCTGAGCACCTGCATCTCGCAGCCGTCGAAGCCCGAGGTCGTGTACGCGGCGATGAACGCGTCACCGCGGTACTCGCGCAGCCGTTCGGCGAGCCGCCACATGCGCAGCATTGGCTCGTCCGGAATGCCGAGGGCAACCACGCCGGCGTAGAGCGGTTTGCCGACGAGCTTCAGCCGCTCGCCCCCCCGGAGTAAGAGGTCGTTGACCCGATCGAGACCGTCCGGACGATCACCCAATATGCGCTTGAGTTGGGCGATGGCACCCTCGTCGCGAGCGCTTCGCATCGCCGCGGCGTCGGCGATCTTGTACCCGTCGAGCGCAGCGGGCAAGACGATTGCTGGGTTGAAGACCCCGAACGCGGCGGCGATGACCTCGCCCGGAACCTGCCCCAGCAGTGCGCCGCGGTTGCAGAAGTATGCGTGGTAGTCGGCTTGTAGCACCTTGCCCCAGTGCTTCTTGCCCCACTCGTCGCTCGCCTGCCCGGGCGTTGGCCCGTGCCCCAGCGCCACGTACGCCTCATGGGCTTCCTTCGCGAAATACACCGACCCGACGATCGGTTCAAGCACGGCGGCCAGCGCACGAAGCGCCGGGCGAAGATTATCTTGGTCGGTCATGTCAGCTCCTGCGCGAAACGCGCGTAAGGCGGGGCCGCGAACTCAGCGCCACTCTGCGTGATGAATGTGACCTTGCCCTCGATGCGTCCCACAAAAATTCCCCTTTCGCTGCTGTCGTCCTTGGATATTATTCTGAATACGATATTGCGTCAATGCTTGCATTCGCCCTAATACACGAAGCAACCGGGAAAGTGCTCCGGTTGCTTGGCCTCGCGCTTCACCACTCGCGCGGGCGGTTCACGTGCCGCCTTCGAGGCGTGGCGGGAAGTACTCCCCGGTGAGCTGCTCGGAGATCTCGTACCAGCTCGGCACACAGATGCCGCTCGGCAGGTCGAACATCATCCGGTCCTTCGCCGGGGTCGGTGGCGCAGCCGAGAAGATCAGCTCCAGGGTGTCGCCGGAGGCGACGTTGTTGTGGGAGTGCACCGAAGCTGGCGGCGGTGGTAGCACGATGCTGTCTCCCGGCTGGAGGAGCACCTGGTCCACGAGGTCGAGATCGAATTCGCCTGGCCCCGACTTTCCGTCGGTGCGCTCGTAGAGGTCCCACCGGTCGGCTCCGCGGTAGCAACACGCCGCAATCCAGTGCTCGCGGTGGTCGTGGATCGGCGAGAGAAAATGCTCGTCGAAACGAACCATGATGAGGGTGAGATGGGGTGGTTCGCGCCATAGCAAGTAGGTGTGATTGGACGCGTCAGTTGGGCCGAGCTGAGCGGCGAAGCGAGTGAGGTCGTCGCGCTGCGCCAGATCCGAGAGCCTTGCAGCGATCTCATCCTTGGCCTCCGGCGTGTGACCACCCTCAAGCAGTTGCTTCGCATCCTCCATGAACGCGCGGGTCGTGTAGGTCATCGTGAGTCAGCCCTCGTGAGTGACCCGGAGGTCACAGCCGCCCGCGACGGTGATCGTCTGACCTGTGATGAACGACGCGGAGTCGGAGACGAGGAACAGCGCCGTGTTGGCGATGTCCTCCGGCTCGCCCCACCTACCCAGCCGGAAGATGTGCGAAAACTTGGCCTCGTCGAGCGTCTGGTGGAGCAGCGGGGTACGGATGAAGCCTGGCGCTATGGCGTTGACCCGCACGCCCAGGGGCCCGACCTCGTATGCCAGGTCGCGTGTGAACGCAACGACGCCAGCCTTCGCCGCGGCGTACGCCGCGTGCTCCACGGTGTAATGGAAAGCTGCGACTGCGGCGATGTTTACGATGGCACCCCGTCCCGTCTCGGTCATGCTGCGCAGGGCCGCCTTCGAGCAGAAGAAGGTGCCGTCGAGGTTGACTGCCATCTGTACGCGCCAGTCCTCGACACTGTGGTCGACCAGGAGCTTGCGGCGTACGGTGCCGGCGTTATTCACCAGAATGTCGATCTTGCCCTGCTCCGCAACGATCCGCGCGAAGACCTCGTCGACCGCGTCTGGATCGGTGACGTCGAGTTCGCTGGCGGAGACGTTTCCCGGTAGCCCGGCCAACTCTTTGCGCGCGCGCTCGATGTTCTCGGCGCTGCTATCCAAAACGGTCACGTGCGCTCCGGCTCCGGCCAGGATTTGAGAGATTGCGAGCCCAAGCCCGCGGGCCCCACCGGTGACCACGGCAACGCGGCCTCTCAATGCACTCGAGTCAGTCATTGCAGATGCTCCCTTTTCCTCGGTTGCGGACCGCAGGTGACGGCCCTATCGATTTCTTCATTGTCAGGCAATCGCGCGTGCGATCGTGCCTTCGGCGATCGATTCGCCCTCGAGCGTCGCGCTCACGCGGCCGTCGCGTAGGCACACGACGCGATCGCACAACGCTTCAAGCTCCTCGAACTCGCCACTTGCGACGATCACTGTTCGGTCGGCTGCGAGTGACCGAATGACCTCCCAGATCTGGTGACGTGCGTTGATGTCCACGCCGACGGTCGGCTCTTCCAGCACCAGGACCTGTGCTTCAGCCGCCATCAGCCGAGCCATGAGTACCCGCTGCTGGTTGCCACCCGACAGCGTTGTCAGGGGAGCGCGGGCGGACGCACGCACCGAAAAGCGGTCGAGGTGTGGCACCGTCTTGGCGACCTCGGCCCGGCGGGAAAGAAGTCCGAGTCGCCCGAACCATACGCGGAGCGCCGAGATGGCGACGTTGTCGCCGACCGAGAGGTGTGGGAGCACGACACGGCTGCGATCTCCCGAGGCGAACCCGATACCAAGCTTCAGCGCCGCCTCTGGCGACTTTAACGTCACGCGATGTCCTGCGACCCGCAGCTCACCTGAGCCCGGCTGGGCCGTGCCCGTCACGATGCCCACCACCTCGGAAACCCCAGAACCGAGCAGACCGGTGACGCCGGTGACCCGGCCCCGCTGCGCCGTGAAGGTGACGTCTTGGAGCTGTCGGCCACTCACACCGGAGAAGCCGACGCCTCCCTCGACGCCCGAGTCACTCACGACAGCGCCGGCGCGGGCATGCGCCTCGTGCTCGTCGTGCGCCACCGGGTCGACCATGAGGTCGAGCAAGGCGTCCCGGGTGACGTGGCCGCGCTCGAGTGTCGCTCGGACCCGACCCTCCCGAATACAGGTGACGCGGTGGCAGATGGCTGCGACCTCCGAGAGGTGGTGCGACACGTAGAGCACTGTCACGTCCTGCTCGGCGAGGCGCCGCACGGTGGCCATGACGAGTTCCGCTTGCCGTGGAGGCATGCCGGCCGTGGGCTCGTCGAGGATGAGCAATCGGACCTTGCGGTCGAGCGCCTGGGCCAGCATCAGCATTCGCTGTTCGGCGGCGGTGAGGCTCCCAGCGAGAGTAGACGGGTCGAGGTCGAGTCCCACCGTCTCGAGTACACGCTCCGTGCGCCTACGACACTCGCGCCGGTTGCGCAGCCCCCGCCACACCGACTCGCTTCCCAGCGTCACGTTGTCGACGAGGTCGCGGTCGCTCATGACGCTGACCTCCTGCGGCATCATCACGATGCCGCGCGCCTGCGCGGCCGTCGGTGTGTGGAACGAGACGGTCTCCCCGTCGAGGCGAACCACTCCGGCGTCTGGCGAGACCACGCCTGCGATCATTTTGACCAGCGTCGACTTGCCTGCGCCGTTGGGCCCGATCAGCCCATGCACCTCGCCGGTCGTCGCGGAGAGGGCGACGCGGTCCAGCGCCCGGGTCGGGCCGTAGGTCTTGGTCAGGCCCTCGACCTGGAACCAGGCGTCACGTTCGGCGAAATCAGTCACTTCTGGCTCCGCCAACTCCTGGATGCGGCGAACACCGCAACGGCGAGGACCAGACCCTTGACGACGTTGGAGGTCCACAAGGGCTGGTTGATATGCGTCAGCCCTGTCTGGAGCGTGGCCAGCGTGAACACGCCGAAGACCGACCCGAAGATCGTGAACTTGCCAGAAGCCAGCGTGCTGCCCAGGAACACAGCGGCGTAGCTGGTGAGGAGGTAGCCGCCGTACGAGTTCGGGATATACGACGCGATCGAGGCGGTGTAGCTGATGGCCGCGAGTGCTGCGGCGACCGTCATGATCACGAAGCAGGTGGCCCACACCCACTTGACCCGGACGCCGGCCTGGTAGGCCGCATCGGGGTTCGAGCCGGTGGCCGCAACGTGACGCCCGAAGCGGGTGAAGTGAAGGAGCACCGTGGTCAGTGCGGCCACTGCGAGCGCGACCCACACAGGCCCGTAGAAACCGAGGACCTTGGTGTTCGCGAGCCCTGTGAAGCTCTCTGGGATGCCGTCGTAGATCGACTTATTGCCGCTGACCGCCAGCTCGATGCCCGTGAGCACCGACCCCAGCGACAGGGTGATGATGAAGGTCGACCCCGGGCGCATTGCGACGATCACCCCCAAAATCAGCCCGACACCAAGACCACAAGCCAGTGCGGTCATGATGACCAAACCGGCCGGCCAGCCCGCCGACGACAGCAGTGTGGCGGTGATGGCCGAAGTCAGGCCGAGGGTGCCCGGGAAGGACAGGTCGAACTGGCCGCAGGCGAGGATGAAGGTCAGCCCGCACGCGAGCATGACCGGGATGGCCGCCTCGTCGATCAGGTCGGTCACCGTCGCCATGGTGGCGAACGTGTCTGGTCGCATCGCCGAGAACAGCATCACCATGATGATGAAGCCGAGTGGGGCCGCACCCCCCGAGATCAGCGTCGACAGCTTGAGCCGGCCGGAGCGAGCACCGACCGACGGGCCAGCCTCCACCTCGACCGCCTCGTCCGCGGACGAGAGCTCCTCACGACCAGACACGCGCACCGTCATCAGCCTTTGAGGCCGGGGTACTCGGCCAGCCACTTCTCGACGTACGGCGCGAGAGTGTCCTGCGGCGGGTAGGCATATTCGCCCTTGGCGGGGAGGTTGGTGGAGTCGAGCACCGTGTACTTGTACAGCCCTTCGTCGGCTGTCGGGTCGGCCTTGCCACCGCCGAGCACGATCAAGAGCTGGTCGATGGCGACTGCGATGCTGATGTCGGTGTTCGTGGCCACCGTGATCACCGGCTTGCCGTCGCGGATGAGGTCGAGGGTGGTCAGGTTGTCGAACTCAGCAGCGATGAGAACTTTCTCAAATCCGGCGCGCTCCAGCGCGGGCACGGCCACTCCCGGCACGTAGTCACAGCAGCTGAAAAGGACCTTCGCGTCGGGGTTGCCCCGCAACAGGTCCACGACTGCCGGTCCGGTTTTTTCGAAGAAATCAGCGGCATCGAGATCCGAGTTTCCGACGAGCTCCCAGCCGGCTGCGTCCAGCACCTTCTTGCCGGCCACGATCGGCTCATGGGCCGCAGCGATGGCCGGAAGGTCGAGGTGGACCCACTGAGTGCCCGAGGGATACTTATCGACAAGGTATTCTCCCAGGGCGTTGCCCAGCTCAGAGGGACTCACGGCGTACTGCATGAGCAGGCCGTCGGGGTCCTCGACCCTGGAGCCACCCACTGCGAAGACGGGGATCCCGGCATCCTTGGCATCCTTCAGCGCCTGGCTGATCGGACCGGTGTAGAGCGGGGCGGCGATCACGATGGCGTCCACCTTTTGAGTGATGTACGAGGACAGCACCTGGTTCATGACGGCGGGGTCGCCCTCGCCGTTGGAGACGACGGTTTTGATGCCGATCTGGTCGAGTGCGGACGTGACGGAGTTGGCCCACCGGTCGACGACCTCGGCGCCACTGACGGAACTCATCACGCCGATGATGAGGTCCGACGAGACTGCGTCGCTCGAAGCGCCGCCTGCACTAGTGGTCCCGGGGGCTGTTCCGGGGGCTGTTCCGGGGGCCGTTCCGGGGGCCGTTCCGGGGGCTGTCCCGGGGGCTGTCCCTTTGTCTCCGCTGCCTGAATCATCGGACCCGCAGGCCGTGATGAGGACGGCGGCAGCCAAGATGCTGATGCACTTGCTCATGGTTTTCATTGTGTTTCTCCTTTGAGGATGTCTGTGGATGCAGTTTCGGGAGGAAGGGGCGACGGGTGTGCTCAGGGCACGATGACTGGCTTGATCTCTTCGAGGTTGCGCATGCGAGTCAGCGCTTTCGTGACCTCGTCGAGCCCGTAGCGATTGGTGATCAGTTGCGAGAAGTCGAAGGTGTGCTGGGTCTTCTCAAC
>JAYTZE010000479.1:0-6237 GCA_043742385.1 Ilumatobacteraceae bacterium | reverse complement strand
GGTTGCTCGTGACACCATCTTGCGAAGCTCGATCGCAGGCACTCCCAGCGGGGCGACGAGCGCAGGCGTGACGTAGCCACCGTTGTCGACAGCAACATTCATCAGCGCTTCCCAATACTTTCCAGGCACAACAGAAACAGTACCAGAAAGGTACTGTTTCTGCACAACTCGAATATCATTGGCGGAACTCAGCGCCGTGTCATTGATCGCTTCGACAGTCGAGCGTGCTACCCAGTAGTTGACGTCGTCGATGTCGAACCGCAGGAGATGGCCCCATTTCACGTAGGGCATGCGCCGTTCGAACACCAGCCGGCGGACGTGACGGATCGAAACGCCCAGGGGTCTAATCGGAGCGGGTGACGGGAATCGAACCCGCATAGCCAGCTTGGAAGGCTGGAACTCTAGCCATTGAGCTACACCCGCGATGTTGGGATCGAGAGCATATCTCGACTCACCGTCCGACAGCCGGTGTGTACCTCATCGCCCGGTATGCACCACAATGGTCCGCATGTACGCCCAGAACATTCTCTCCGCCAACCTCGTCCCGATCCAGCCACAAACGTCGCCGGCGCAGTCGCTGTGGGAGTGGGGATACGACGGGGTCGAGGTGGGCATCTGGGAATGCGAACCGGGAACGATGAGCAGTGTCACCGGCGACTACGACGAGATGATGTGCATCGTCTCGGGGCGTCTCACGGTTTCGCACGACGACGGCGAATACGACATCGCTCCCGGCACCGCGTGGGTCACGCCAAGGCATTGGCGGTCGACGTGGGCTGTGCATCAGACGGTGCGCAAGTTGTACGTCATCGACAATCGGCCGGGGACGGCAGCGCCAGCCGCGCATCTCGCCAACGCGCACACGATGACACTCGGTGCACCGACACCGCGAGCCAACCCCATCAAGGGTGCGCCGCACGAGTCGTCGGCCGAGCTGTGGGTGCACAACGGGTTGAACGTCGGCGTGTGGGAAGCAACGCCCGGTAGTTTCCCGGCAAGCCGCGATGGCTACGACGAGGTGTTCCTCTGCCTGTCTGGAGCAGCCGCGATGACGGGGAACGACGGCGTGCGCTACGACCTGTCGCCCGGCTCGGTGCTACTCACTCCTGCGGGGTTCACTGGACGTTGGGATGTCAGCGAGACGTTCCGCAAGGTCTATTGCATTATCAAGCGGTAGGTGCATCTGGGAGCGAGGGCCGGCGCCGAGGCGTAGCGTGATCCCATGAACGCAACCCAGATTCTCGGCATCGTCGTCGGCGTCATCGTACTCATTGGTCTGCTGACCTCGATCAAGACGGTCGCCCAAGCCAATGTCGCGGTCACCACGATCTTCGGTAAGTACCACGCGATCAAGCGGCCGGGCCTCAACTTGCTGCTCCCGTTCATCGAGCGCATCCACCGGCGCATCAGCGTGCAGAACCGTGCCGTCGAGCTGCAGTTTCAGGCGATCACCCAAGACCAGGCCAATGTCTACTTCACGGCGATGATGGTCTACAGCGTGTTCAACGAGCAGGAAGAGACGATCAAGAATGTCGCGTTCAAGTTCGTCACCGAGAAAGACTTCCTGACAGCGCTCATTCGCAGCGTCGAGGGCAGCACCCGCGGATTCGTGGCTTCGATGAAGCAGGCCGAGATCCTTGGACTGCGCGGCGAGATCGTGAAGGAAGTCAAGGAGAACCTCGACGTCACTGTCGAGACGTGGGGATACCACGTGATCGACCTGCAGCTCAACGACATCACCTTCGACCAGGCCATCACCACGTCGATGGCGCAGGTCGTGGCATCAAACAACCTGAAGGCTGCCGCGACCAACGAGGGCGACGCACTGTTGATCCGCAAGACCAAGGAAGCCGAAGCTGTCGGCACGGCGGTGCGCATCGAGGCCGAAGCCGAGCGAACTGCAGCACAACTTCGCGGCCAAGGTGTCGCCTTGTTCCGCGAAGAAGTTGCTCGTGGCCTTGCTCAAGCCGCGCGCGAACTCGAGGACAACAGCGTCGACTCGTCGCTGATCCTGTTCTCGATGTGGACCGAATCGATCCGCCACATGGCCGAGAACGGCAAGGGCAATGTGCTCTTCCTCGACGGCTCACCAGCAGGAATGCAGGACCAGATGCGAGACCTCATCGCCATGCAGCAGCTACAGGTACAGGCCCGGCCGAGGCCACCATCGGAGTAGGCTCGTGGCAGTGGAATTGGTGCAAACCCTTCCGGCACGTTGGTACACCGATCCCGGCGTGTTCGAGCGTGAGCGCTGGCCGATCTTCGGGTCGGCGTGGGTGCATATCGCCTACGACCACCAGCTCCGGCAACGGGGCGACTATGTCGCCGAGAACTTGGCCGGTTGGCCCATCTTCATCCGTCGCAACGAGGACCGCACCCTGGTCGGTTTCTACAACGTGTGCCCGCACCGCGCCGGACCGATTGTGTGGGATGGCGAGGGTCACCAGGCCAACCTCGTGTGTCGCTATCACGGCTGGGCGTTTCGCGACAACGGCAAGTTGCTGAACGCTCGCGACTTCGGATGCGATGTGCCCGACGGTATGGACCTGACACCGATTCAGGTCGACTCGTGGCGGGGCATGGTGTTCGTGTGTCTCGATCCCAACGTCGCGCCATTGCACGAATGGCTCGGCGCATTCCCTGACGAGGTCGCCGATGTGCCGCTCGAGTCGTTCCGTTTCCACAGTCGCAGCGTGCGCAGAGTGGCGTGTAACTGGAAGACCTACGGCGACAACTTCATGGAGGGCTACCACCTCCCAACGGTTCATCCGGCCATGAGCCGCGATGCCGACGCACTGAACTACAAGGTGCTGATCAAGGGTGACCGTCGGTGGAACATCCACGAGATGCCACCCCGCGACGAGTCGACGTTCGGTGTGTTCGGTTGGTTCTGGCCGACATTCGCGTTCGACGTGTTCCCTGGTGGTTTCGCAGTCGAGCGTTGGCTGCCGCGCGGCCACAGTCACAGCGATCTGATCTTCGAGTATTTCTTCGCCGACGACACCGAGCACGACGTCGAGGCAATCATCAAGTTCAGTGAGCAGGTTGCCGACGAAGACGCCCGCGTGTGCGAACACGTACAGCGCAACCTCGGTGCCGGCAACTATGACGTGGGGGTGCTGAGCCCGAAGTGGGAGGAAGGTATCCGCGTCTTCCACGAGCTCGTTCGAGACGCAGTCGGCCCGCTCGACTAACTCCCAATGGCCGCGTTTGCACGTCGTCGGTGCCACATCGGCACAACCCGCCACAGTCGGCCGACGAGCAAGGTCGCCACAATCCAGATCATCCAAGCCACGGGAGTCCACGCGCCGCCGACGTAGCTGCTGTTGCCGTCGGCGAGCGTGTAGGTCACGGTGTCTTGTAGGTAGCGGATACCGCTCCAGGTGAAGGTTCCGGTGGCGTTCGGGTTCGCGGCCATGATGCCATCGCCGAACGCCAACGCTGCCTCGCTCAACAACGAGGTGAGCAACAGCTGGCCAGTGAGCAAGAACAGTGCAGCGGCGATCCACGAGGGTCGCGCCTCGTCGCCGAACTCGGCGGAAATGTACTCGGCCGCCAATTGCCGGCTGTTGCCGAGGTGGCGCAATGCGTCGCCGGCGCCAATGTCGTGCGCTGCGGTGAGGAGGTTCGCGCGTACCTCGCGGCGTTTGGCGATGCGGGATTTGCGGGGCAAATCATAGAGGCGCTGATCGAGTGCCCAGACGGCACGCTCGATGCGCATCCGGTCAATCCAGTTCACGGTATGGGGCATGTCAGGTTCCTTCGATCGGCTCTGTCGGGATGGTGCGGTTCAACACGGAGCCGACGATGTCGACCAGGGACGACCAATTGGCAGTGCCCGTGGCGAGGGCTTCGTAGCCGGCCGGCGTGGGTCGGTAGTACTTGCGCGCTGGTCCGGCGTTGCTGGAGACGAGCCGGGCATTGACCCGACCCTCTCGCTCGAGTCGTGCGAGGGCGGGATAGACGGTGCCTTCGAGAATGTCGGTCAAGCCGATCTCGTGCAGACGCTGCACGACCTCGTAGCCGTACGACTCCCGTTCGGCGAGGAGTTGAAGAAGTAGTAGCGACAACACGCCTTTGAGCAGCTGCGGATCGTGGGCGGCCGCCATGGAGCAAGACTATACCAGCTACAGTAGATAGTCAAGTAGTAGGCGATGACTACTAGTGCGTCCTAGCGTTCGACGGCACGGCTGCTCATCGGTTTCGTTCGAGCTCGATCCACGTGATACCGGTGTCGAGCGGGATCGGCTGACCGGTCGAAGTCGCGAAGAACTGGTACGGCTCGTACGGTGTGGCCCGTGACCACATCGCGGGAATGGCTGTGCCGTCTCGGTGCACGACTGCCGTGCCGGTACCCACAGTGATCGGGGTCGGCGATCGGGCGTCTGCTGGTGATGGGATGTACACGGTGGAGATCTCGACGACGTTGCGCGCCGAGATCTGTATGCCTGCCACGCTGACGTGTGGCTGACCATCCTGGGATCGCAGGTACATTTCTGCCGAGTCGTCCCAGGTCCAATCGACAACGACACCAGCCATCGACAGCGTGAACGTTGTGTCGGCAGGTCCGGCGACATCGACTGGGGCGGTCCACGACGGATCGATGGACCACAGTGGGCGGGCGGGGCCGGCAGCAGTGGCGACCTCGACAGCGCAGTTGGGGTCGAGCAAGAGGTTGTGGGGGCCGGGCCGGTCGGCCGAGCGGACGTAGCACGGATTGCGCAGCACCGTGAAGTCAACGAGCACGTCTGACCTCGCCGCGGAGTTGATCCAGTCGGTCACGCCCGGGTTGGCGCCGGAGTACGCGAAGACCGGTCGGTTCATCGCCGACAACAGATCGAGGTCACCGATGCGTGCTGAACGAACCGGTCCGACGAACTCGGGCAGATTGGTGTGGAACAGGGCGACGAACCGGGTGATCCCCTCGACGTTCTCCTCGATGATCGCATCAGCCTGCTCGAGCGCCCATTGCGGTCGCGCCACCCCGTAGTTGTCGATCTTGACGGCCAGGATCGGCCGGTCGGTGACCGTTGCATCTGCTGGCAGGCCGGTGAGCGCAGCAAACCCGTCGAGCCGCGGAAGCGTTGCATAGGGCGGCCACACCGGCACCTTGATCGACGTGACCGAGCCAGGCGGCAGCGTTGGGCTGCGAGTGTCGATGCGTTGGTTGGGGAATGAGCTGATGCCGACGTCGGAAACTCCGTTGATGTCGATGATCAATGCCGTCGGTCGCTGGGTGTAGAAGCAGACGTCGCCGTTGTTGTCGGCTTTGACGATCAGCCGGTTCGACGACACTGGTGAGACAGCTCCGTCGAAGTTGAGATCGGAGCGGCTGACGGCGCCGTCGGTGCCTGTGGGGATTCCGTCATCGCAGCCGTAGGCCGTCACGTAGCCTGCACTCGCGGCGCGGTCGACGGTCAATTGGCCGGTGACAGTCTTGCCACCGATGGCCTGGGGAACCGGCACCCGCAGCACGCCACCGCCATCGACGAGTGCGTTCGGCAAATTGCGGGAGTCGGTACGTTGGTTCGTGAATGAACTGATGCCGATATCGGAGACTCCGTTGATGTCGATGATCAATGCCGCGGGGCGCAGTGTGTAGAAGCAGACGTCGCCGTTGTTGTCGGCCTTGACGATCAGACGGTTCGACGACACTGGTGAGACAGCTCCGTCGAAGTTGAGGTCGGATCGGTTGACGGTGCCGTCGGGGTTGGTCGGTAGGCCATCCGTGCAGCCGTATGCCGTCACAAAGCCCGCTCCTGTGGCGCCGTCGACTGTCAGTTGACCGACGACCGTCTTGCCGCCCAGAGCCTCCGGAACCGACACCCGTAGGACACCACCGCCGGCGACGAGTGCGTTCGGCCCGGCTCGAGTGTCGGTACGACGGTTGGCGAACGAAGTGATCCCGGTATCAAACGTCACGGCGTTGACGTCGACGATCAATGCTGCCGGGCGCTGGGTGAAGAAGCAGACGTCGCCGCTGTTGTCGGCTTTGACAATCAGGCGGTTCGACGACACCGGTGACACAGATCCGTCGAAGTTGAGGTCGGATCGGCTGATCGTGCCGTCTGGGTTGGTCGGGAGATCGTCGTCGCAGCCGTAGGCCGTCACAAACCCCGCGCCAACTGCCCGGTCGACCGTGAGTTGTCCGACGACCGTCTTGCCGCCGATCGCTTCGGGAACCGAGACCCGCAGCACCCCACCCGCCGGGATTCGCCCATTGTCCAATGCCGAGGT
>JAYTZE010000478.1:0-6239 GCA_043742385.1 Ilumatobacteraceae bacterium | reverse complement strand
TGGCGTAGTGGTCTACTGCGGGCTTGGAGAAGTCGACGGTGACGGAGGCGTCGAGGGTGAGTGTGCCGCCGTCGAGGGCGACGACACCGTTGCAGAGGGCGTCGGCATGGAGCGACGTCAGCTTTGGATCGGTGACGGACAGGAAGGTGCATTGGCCGCGAGCCGTCCCGAGTTGGTTGCCTGTCGGTTCGTTCGATCCTTCCTTGATCGCGAAGAGATCGTCTTCCAAGATGGTGATGTCGCCGGGAGCGGCGACGTCGTTCTGGCTGGTTGGTGCTGGTTCACCGTTAGCGCGGACGTAAACCTCGGCGTCGAAGTTCGCCGTGCTGTAGAAGCGCAGGACCTCGGTGGGGCCGGGTCGAGCATCTCCGGAGCCGCCCGAGCATGCGGCTAGTCCGATGATGGCGGCCACAGCGAACTGGGTGCCTCGGGGACGGGTGGAACGGTTTCGGGGCTGGGTGGAGTTTGGGTGGTGCACTTCAGTCTCCTCGCTCGTTGGCTTGGGTTCAGGTTGGACGGCTCAACGATGCGCTGCCTGGTGTCCTGGGCGCATGATGCGCGTCGTCCTGACTTCGCTGCGCATCAATGTCCCGCGCGCGGCGGGACATTCCGCCCCGTGACGCCGGGCGGTGGATCGTGCACACTGTTGGGGCATGAGACCGGTTCTGGCTGGGGGTGCAGAGTTGCGGCGCCGGCGTGGCGTTTGGCTCGCGTTCGTGCTCGCGGTGTCGAGCGTGGCGCTGTTCGCGGTGGCGGCGTGGTTGGAGTCGCTCAACGGTGACGCGACGCGCAACGAACCCAACCTGTCGAGTCTTGCTCCGGCGATCCTCGTTGTGTCGCTGCCGATCTTGGGGAGCGCGATCGTTGCCCGTCAGCCGCACAATCGCGTCGGCTGGTACATGCTCGTCGGCGGGCTGCTGCTCTCCGTTGGTCTGATCGCTCACGCCTGGGCTGTTCGAGCGTTGATCGTCGATCCGCGCCTTCCGATCGGAGACGCTGCCGCATGGTTGGCCACTTGGGTGTTCGTGCCGGGGTTCGGCGTGCTGCTGCTGGTGATCGTGCGGTTCCCCATGGCAGCAATGCAGAGTGGATGGCGACAGCGCGCTGATTGGCTGGCGGTTGCAGCTGTCGTCGCACTTGCCGCCGCTCAAGCATTTGCACCAGATCACCTCGACGGTGTGATGCCGGGCAATCCAATCCCGAATCCGCTCGGCGTCAGCGAGCTCGGGCTGACCGTCGGTGTGATCACCAACGTGGCGGTGGTCGTCCTGTTTGGCTACGGATGTGTCGCAATGATCGATCTCGTGCGACGTGTGCGGCGGTCACCGCGCGATGTCCGAGCCAAACTGCGATGGGTAGCCCTCGCACTCGCGCTGTTCCCACCGCTGATTGCCGTCGTCGTGTTCGAGGTCATCGCAGGGTTCCAGGGCGCTGTGGATCCCACCGTATACGTCGGCCAGACCGTCGTGATGGTTGCCCTCACAATCGCAATCGGACACGCGATCGTCGGCGAGACGGTCTTCGCTCGGACACGCGCCGTCGACCGAACACTCAGCATCGTCCTCCGCACCGGCGTCCTGGCCGTCGGCTACGTCGCCCTGGTGGGCGGCTTTGGGGCTGTCCTTGCCGGCGACGTGGCTCTGGCGGCAGTTCTGGCTGCGGCCGCGGTCGCTGGGCTACTGCTCACGCCGATGCGCAGCGCAGTCCAACATGGAATCAACCGGTTCGTCTACGGATCGAACCTGGACCCCTTCGCCATCGTCGACGCGCTCGTCTTGCGGCTGGACGCCGCGAACGACGAACCAACAGCTGCCGCAGCAATCGTCGCCACCATCGCATCGGTGACGGGTCTCGCCCATGTCGCTGTCGAGCTCGGCTCTACGGTGGTTGCCGAGCACGGACGATCGGAGCAGGGGCGCGAGCGCCGCTACGCCATCACGCGAAACGCGACTGCTCTCGGCCATGTGATCGTGTCGATGCCGGGCACCGCGGGGTCACTGCGGCCGCGCGACGAACTGATGATCGATCACATCGTCCGCCACGCCGGACCGGCCCTCCACGCGCAGAAACTCACCAACGACGTCGAGCGCTCACGCGCCGAACTCGTCATTGCCCGCGAGGCCGAGCGACGTCAGATCCGCCGCGAACTCCACGACGGAATCGGACCGTCGCTGGCAGCGCTCGCGTTACAGCTGGACGCGGTGAAGGCAACCACGACCGACGCATCAGCGTCGGCGATCATCGATCGGATCAATCGCGAACTGGCCGCGATGGTCGGCGAGATCAGACGTGTGGCTTCGGGCCTACGCCCGCCCGCAATCGACGAACTCGGCCTGATCGAAGCACTCGAAGAACGAAGTCGAGCGCTCAACGCAACATTCGAGCTGCACTCGGCTCAAAGCGAAGGTTGCACGCTCACGGCAGCGGTCGAGGTCGCGATTTACCTGATCGCGAGTGAAGCGCTCGCCAATGCAGCCCGCCACGCGAACGCACGGACGTGTATCTTCCGGCTTCGACTCGACGACACAACCGCGCACATCGAAATCTGTGACGACGGTGTCGGCGTCGGCACGACGTCGGTCCATCAAGGCATCGGAATGTCGTCGATGCGAGCCCGCGCCGAAGAACTCGGTGGTACCTTCGAGGTCCGCCGAACGTCACCTGGCACGACCATCAGCGCCCAGTTCCCGATCCGCGCCAGTACGCCGAGCTCGCCTCGGCACTGGCGCGCAAGGGTGTTCAGCTGCGCACGACGCCCGACTTCTTCCGGGCAGCCCACGAGTTTCCAGGGTGGTACGAGACCTTCAAAGAGTTCACGCCGGCATCGGTCTGGTGCGGCATCGACGAAATACGCGAGCTGCCAAACCTCGCAACGACGCTTCAGTCCGGACCTGCGATCATTAAGGACTTCGTCAAGTCGATGAAGCACTACTGGCACGAGGCGGCGTTCGTACCCGAGGTTCACAACGAGAGCGCGCTGCTGGCCGTGGTAACGCGGCTTCTCGAACTACGCGGCGACGACCTTGTCGGCGGTGTAGTCGTCCGAGAGTTTGAAGACTTCCTACCCGGCGAAGCGCGCACATGGTGGGTCGACGGCGTTTGTTGCCTGACCACAGCGCACCCGGACACGCCTGAATTGAACGCCGTACCTGAACGGCTTGACGAAATCGCGGCATCGGTCGGCTCCCTCGGGGCACCCTTTGTCACTGTTGACCTTGCTCTACGAACGGATGGAGTTTGGCGCGTCGTCGAAGTCGGCGATGGGCAGGTCAGCGATCTTCCCTCCTCGACGCCGGCAGAGCAGCTGGTAGCGATCCTCCTCACGCGGTGACATCGAATCGGCGTTAACGCTCCCGACGTGACGATCTCGTAGAGCGTCGTTCGGCGCCGATGGCAAGGCCCTTGGCGGGTTCGGTCGACGAAACCAGAAGACGCTTCGGCGGCAGTGAGAGATTCGGCTGGTTGGTGTTGGCTGGGGCGTATTGCGAAACGACCGTTCGACGACTCATCTGCCGAACTCTGAACTCCACACGTCACGGATCACTACCCGAGTACAGGCGTGTGCGTAACTCGATTCATGGAAATCTTGCGAAACGTTCGACGCTGTTCACACCGCCACCCACGCGGCGTTCGCATCGGCGACGTTCACAGACGACCTTGCCCGGGAGCGTTGTTTCAAAGTCCCCGATCAGCCATTTCGCGATCGGCATCTTGTCTGTTCGTCATGCCGCGTTCATCGCTCTCTCATCGACCTTTCCGATCCTGAGTTCCACGCGAAGTGCCTCGCATCAACGATCAGTCGCTCATTGACCTAACACGCTTTCAATCTCAACGTTCTGGACATCTGCACCAATGGTGCCCGCGCGGCCGCAGCAGCCCGTGGACGGCGCGTTCACACTCCGGTGCAGATGTGCAGGTGTGAGTGATCGCGAGGGCGTCTGAACGGACCGTTCCCTACGCCCCGAGGGCGAGCGATGGGTGACATGCGCTCGATAGCGGTGGAGCTCGACGCCGGGCAGTGGCTCCGGGTCATCGCGAGCGACGTCGGCGTCCGAGGCGCTGGTCGCCAGCGTGTCAACGCCGACGTGAACGTCGGGCATGCGTGGACCGGTGGAAAGCGTCGGTGTCGCGACGACGCGAGGGAGCTGTGGTCACGCCAGCGCGACGGGCCGAGGTTCTACGCGGACGTTGGGGCGATTGTTGCTCAGCGATGCTCTCAGCGCCTTCTGCGACGTTGGGGCCGAAGCTGATGCGAAGCGTGGGGCACATCGTCGGCGTCGGTGACTCGAGCTCCCGCGCTTTCACGGAGCGCGTGCGCCGGCCACCGCGAACATCTGCCGCCTCCCTGATAGACGGTTCCGCCATAGGGTTCGGCGTTCGACCGCTGTCCCGATCGCGCCGGGCGGTGCCGATGGGGCCGCCAATCGAATCGGGTCGGGTAGTCGTCCGGGTACCGCCCGGATAGTTACTCACCTCATGTGATCACGAGACTCCCCATCCGGGTAGTGATCCGTGACGTCACGGGGTCAACGTCGGCGAGATGACAAATCGAACCACCGTGCTTCGACCCCGACGAGAGAGCGAGGTCCACCCAATCTCTAGCAACGAGGATCCCCGCCCTCTCCTCGTCTCAGCGACTGACGCGGCTCGCGTGCTGGCGATTGGACGGACGACTCTCTACGAGATCGTGAAGTCGGGCAACCTCACGCCGATTCATATTCGTCGGTGCGTTCGCTTCTCGATGTACGAGATCACGCAGTACGTGGAGTCGCTAGCGCGAGCGCAGGCACGCGCCGCCTAACCGGACCGTGCGTCACGACGCGAGGTATTGCTTCAGGGCCTCGCGTGCGAGCTCGGAAACCGTCTTGCCCTCGCGCTCGGCTCGCTCTGTCGCCTTGTCGCGCTCCTCGGGATCGAGCCGGAACGTAACCCGTGGCGAGTGCTGAGACTCGCCGGTCAATGACGGGCGACCGCGTCCACGGACCGGCCATTGCGACTTGGGCAGGGACTCACTCCACTCGGTCGCGTCGTCTTCGATCGTACGAACGAGTTCGTCGACCTTGTCGTCGTCGAGCACCATCCCCGAACGCGTCCGTGGTGGTGCCTGTCGTGCCTTGCGTGCCATTGCCGTCACTCCTCTCGCTTGCCCTGCTCGTACGAGCCTCTGAACTTCTCCCTGAGATCCATCACATGGATCACTAGCAACAGATCCTCGGACACCTCCACGGCACCGACCTCGAGCGCTCGACCCGTGTCGTCGTCTCCGAGGAACATCACCACCTCCGTTTGATCTGGGCGGGTCTGGCGAACCACCGCGTAGGCATGCTCAACGACGTACACCGCTCGGGCACGACCGACCCGGTGCTTCCGAGCCGATTTGGTGAACCTGATCTCCGTCATATTGTGGCAGACATAAATCGAAAAAGCAACGCGGATCTCACGTCCTGAGCAACGCTGCTGCGGCCGCGGCTGCTTCGGCTTGTTGGCCGGGCATGACGTGGCCGTAAGTGTCGAGAGTGAAGCTCACCGATGCATGTCCTAGTCGCTCGCTGACGACTTTCACGTTGACTCCGGCCATGAGCAAGTGTGACGCGTGGGTGTGACGGAGATCGTGGAGACGGATCCGCGGAACGCCGACCGAAGCGACCAGGCGTCCAAATGCTTGCCCGATCGAACTGGGACGAATCGGATCGCCAATCTCGTTGGTGAACACGCGATCACCGACCGGCGACGTGACACCGAGGCGAATCAACAACTCACGCTGCTCACTCTGATGACGCTCGAGCATCGCCACTGTGTCCTCGTCGAGGTCGATCGTCCGTCGGCTGCGGCGGGTCTTGGGAACGTCGATCACCTCTTCCCCATCGACCACGGTTGCTGCTTGCGCAACCGTCAACGCACCTGCTCGGAGATCGACATCGGACCAGCGCAACCCGACTGCCTCACTGCGGCGCATCCCTGTCATCGCCAGCAGCCGGAACAGGACGTCGTTGCGATTGCCCTCGATCGATCGAAGGAAGGCCGACAACTCAGGCGGAGTCCAGACATGCATCTCCGGTCCTTTCGACCGAGCGGTTGTGAGAGAAGGCGCGTTGGCGAGGCGGGCGACGTTGCGTGTGACCAAGCCTTTGCGCTCTGCGTCGTGCAGCAACTTGTTGAGCACCGCATGCACATGGTGGACCGACGTCAGCGACAAACCCTTCCCCGTTCGTCCCCCGGTCTTCAATAGCGACCGGTAC
>JAYTZE010000477.1:0-6240 GCA_043742385.1 Ilumatobacteraceae bacterium | reverse complement strand
GCGATCGACGCCAACGACCCGACGATCGCCCCGTCCATGCTCTACGCCTACGCAGCAATTCTCGAGGGAGTTCCCTTCGCCAACGGCGCACCGAACCTGACCGTCGACATCCCTGCGTTGCGAGAGTTGGCGATGGAACGCAAGATTCCCATCAGCGGCAAGGATTTCAAGACCGGCCAGACGCTGATCAAGACCGTGATCGGCCCGATGCTGAAGGCGCGCATGCTCGGGTTGTCGGGTTGGTACTCGACAAACATCCTCGGCAACCGCGATGGTGAGGTGCTCGACGATCCGGACAACTTCAAGACCAAAGAAGAGTCGAAGCTCGGCGTGCTCGAACACATCTTGGACCCCGAGGTCTTTCCGGCGCTGTACGGCAACGTGTACCACAAGGTACGAATCAACTACTACCCACCGCGGGGCGACAACAAGGAGGGCTGGGACAGCATCGACCTCTTTGGCTGGCTCGGGTACCCGATGCAGCTGAAGATCGACTTCCTGTGTCGAGACTCGATTCTCGCTGCGCCCCTCGCCCTCGACCTGGTGTTGTTCAGCGACCTAGCGCAGCGCGCCGGGATGTTCGGCATCCAGGAATGGCTGAGCTTCTACTACAAGGCGCCGATGGTGGCTCCGGGGCTGTACGCCGAGCACGACCTGTTCATCCAGCTCACCAAGCTGAAGAACACACTGCGGTGGATGATGGGCGAGGCACAGATCACCCACCTCGGCCGCGAGTACTACGAGGATTCCTAGCCAGCTGCGGGGCTAGCGGGCGCCAGCGACAGCACGACACGGGTTCCGCCGAGTGTGCTCGATCCGATCGATACGAACCCACCGTGAGCGATCGCCACTTGCTGAGCGATGGCCAGACCGAGCCCCGAACCGTGACCGGCACCACCACGTTCGAATCGCTGGAGCACACGCTGGCGATCAGCGGCCGGCACGCCGGGACCGTTGTCGTCGACCGTAACGGTCGCACCGACCACCGAGACGACGACACGCTGAACCGACCCGTCGCCAGGCACTCCGTGAACTAGCGCATTGCGAACGATGTTGGCAATAGCCAGCCTTGCTCCGTCGCGCCACGCGACCAGCGTGGTTGGTGGCGTCGTCTCGATGTCGATCGACGCATCGGGTGATCGGCGGCGCTCGTCGGCAACGGCTGAATCGGCAACATCGGCGAGATCGACCTCGTCGAACCACGACGGATCCGCGAACTCGGCGTCGGCCAAGGCGCGTACCGCTGACAACGCGGCAGCCATGCGCTGCAATTGTTCGTTCGCCAACCCGAGCACCTCCGTGCGATCCGGCTCGGTGATCCGCCCACTTCTGGCGATGTCGAGATTGGTGAGGGCACCTTGCAGCGGCGTGCGCAACTCGTGGGTGGCTGACGCAGCGAATGCTCTGGCCGCATCGAGAGCTGCACCACGCCGTTGGGTTTCGTCGGCAAGGCGCTCGAGGTTCTCGTTCAACGTCGCCGCGACGTCGTCGACCTCCGTCGATCCGTACGCACTGCCCACTCGCCATGTGCTCGGCTCGGCGTCCTCGATTCGCTCGGTGTCGCGGCGCAGGGCCGTAAGCGGTCGGGTCGCAATCTTGCCGAGCAGGAAGCCGACGAGTCCAGCCGCCACCGATGTCAACAGCATCACCAGAATCACCCGACGGCGCAGTTCCAACGCCCGTTCATCGACGTCACCAAGTGGTGCCACCAGTTGCACCACTGCCTTGTCGCCGGGTTCGGGCACGTCGAACACCTCGACGGCATACAGCCTCCATCGGTCGCCGCTGGCCCGCGCCGTCGACCACCCTGGCACGATCTCGTCGGGAAGCGGATCATCCGGCAACAGCCCCAGCGAGATCGTCTCGCCGTCGATCACGACCCGCGCTCCCTCGAGCGTCGTGCGGAGCTCGGACTGTGAAAGCCGCTCAGCGATCGCAGCGAGGATCGGCGCTGTCTCGGCACGGTCTTCGAGCTGCTTGTCGACACGTTCCACGAGGACGCTGGCAAAATAGCCACGAAACAAGGCCCCGACGGCCAGCAAGGTGATCGACGCGGCCACGAACGACGCCAGTCCGGTACGAGTTGCCAGGCGCATCTATTCCACCCTCAAGACGAAGCCGACCCCGCGGACGGTCTCGATCATGTGGTGCGCACCGGCAGACTCCAGCTTGCGTCGCACGTATCCGACGAAGACGTCGACCACATTGGTGTCGACATCGAAGTCGTATCCCCATACCAACTCGAGCAGTCGGATCCGCGACAGGACGATGCCAGGGTTGGCGACAAGGACGGCCAGCAGATCGAACTCGCGCCTCGACAGATCGAGCCGAGTGTCGTGAGCGGTGGCGACTCGCCGGTCGAGATCGATCCACAACGGTCCCGCGGCCAGCACGGACGTGACCCCGGCGGGCGGCCGTGCTCTTCGAAGCAGTGCGTGGACACGAGCCGCCAACTCGTCGAGCGAGAACGGCTTGACGACGTAGTCGTCGGCGCCGGCCTGCAGACCGGCCACTCGATCACCAACCTGATCGCGTGCCGACAGGATCAGGATCGGCGTGTCGACGTCGAGGGCACGCAGCCGCGTGCACAACTCGACGCCCGACATTCCGGGAAGGCCGATATCGACGATCATCACGTCGGGCCGGCGACGAGCGACGATCTCGATCGCTGACTCGGCGTCGGCTACCGACGAGACTTCGAAGCCGTGCACCCCCAGCCCGCGGTCAACCGCCTTGCGGACGGCATCGTCGTCTTCGACCACGAGCACGCGTCCGCTATCACCTGCTGTCATCGACACGTACACATTGTGGTCGGTGCGGTTCAGTCTTGGCTGAGATCCGCACCGATACCGGCGAGCAGCTGGTCGATCTCGTCGAGTTGCTGCTCGAGGTCGGCGACCTCCGCGTCGCTCACGACAACGGTCTCGGTCGCTGCAGTTGCAGCATCCGTGGTCGGTGGCGCATTCGTGGTTGTCGGCTGTGGCGCTGCAGTCGTGGCGGCGGGCACGGTTTCGGCAGAGTCAGTGGTTGTGGGAGCCGTCGAGACTGATGTCGTGACCGCCGGCTGTGTGACCGCCGGGTCCGACGGCACGGTGGTCGTGCCGCCGGCACCCGACGACCCACAGGCCACGAGCCCGATCGTGGCGGTGACGCAGGCGAGGATCAGCACGGTCTGTCGTGCGTGATGTCGACTCGTCATTACACATCGACCCCGTGGTTCCGGCACATCTCGGCCAGCTTCGTCAGCCGCTCTTGCCGCTGGGCGAGCACCTCGAGGGATTGCGTGCGAACGGCAAGGCGATTTTCGAGCACTGTGGCGAGCTGAGTGCGGCCCTTTGCCTTGGCATCGTCGATCTGGGCTTGCAACCACGCCAGGGAACCGCGGACGCTGGCGTCGCCGTTGAGACGGGTGATCAAGTTGTCGGTACGAAGCTGCAGGTTGGGGATACGCAGGCAGGCTCGCTCGTAGCGCACGGGCAGTGCTCGGGTGGTGTCGGTAGTGGTGCTTGCGGCCTGAGCGGCACTCGGCACCATCAGGGCGGCGCCGGCCGACAGTACGACGGCACCAACCATGAGTGTGGACTTGATACGACGGGGGGTCGTCATTGCTGTCTCCTTGGGTCACGCCGATGAGTTGTTCACCGGACACGACTCACAATGAATCGGTACTCTGAGACAACTCTGTGAGGTCAATGTGACGTCTGTCACAATGCTCGACCAGATCAGGCAGAGATCACGGTGCCGACGCGCACGTCGTGTGGTGCTACCGGCAATTCATCGACCAGTTGATCGGCGAAACAGACCCCGACCGATGGCGCCGACAGGGTGGGAAGAAACCTGTCGTAGTAGCCCTGGCCGAAGCCGAGACGATCACCAGCCGCCGTGAAGGCCAGGCCCGGTACGACCACGAGGTCGATCTCGACGAGAGCGACGGCCGGACCCGTCGGCTCCTGCACGCCAAACTTGCTGGCGACCAATGGCCAGTCACCGTCGGCGGGCACAATCCCCGACGGCTCCACCCGTGGCAACAACAGCCGTTTGCCTTCGACGGCCAATCTGGCGAACAGCGGATCGGTGTCGGGTT
This sequence comes from Ilumatobacteraceae bacterium, assembly GCA_043742385.1. Taxonomy (GTDB): domain Bacteria; phylum Actinomycetota; class Acidimicrobiia; order Acidimicrobiales; family Ilumatobacteraceae; genus JAENVT01. Next base: position 2,156 of record JAYTZE010000477.1, on the reverse strand, counting down.
CGCCGCTGAACGCGACGAAAGCCATCACGCTGTTCGCCTGCCGGTATTCCGGCAGTTCGGCCAACAACGCCCACAACTGCACGCTGCGCATCAAATGATCATCGACCATGTCGCGGACCATTCGCATCCGCTTGCGCAGGGCTGCCTTGTCGATCACCCGCACAGCGTGCCACGGCTGTCAACGCAACGTGGCCCGGCAGTACAGTCCACCGTGATGTCGATCGATCCGTTGAAGTATCGCCTCGTGCTCGGCCACTTTCCCACCGGGGTCACCGTGGTCACGGCGATGGTCGAGGGTGAGCCCGTTGGCTTCACGATCGGTTCGTTCACATCGGTGTCACTCGACCCGCCGCTGGTCGGATTCCTCCCCATGACGACATCCGAACGATGGCTGCGCATGGCGTCGGCGGGCACCTTCTGCGTCAACGTGCTGGGCATTGATCACGGCGAACTGTGCTGGCGGTTCGCCAAGAGCAGCATCGAGGAGCCGTTCGACGGTGTCGGTTGGTCACCGTCGCCGAGCACCGGCTCCCCGATTCTCGATGGCGCCATCGCCTGGATGGATTGCACCACGGCCGAGGTCGTCGACGCCGGCGATCACTTCTTCGTCATGGGCCTGATCGTCGACATGGACCACGCCGATCCCGAGAGCCAGCCGGCACCGTTGTTGTTCTTCCGCGGCCAGCTCGGTGGTTTCGTGGGGCAGACGTGAATCGTCGCGTAGCAGTTGCCGCAGTCGCCGACATCATCGCGATCATCGTGTTTGTCGCCATCGGTCGCCGCAATCATGACGAGGGCACTGCAGTCGACGGTGTCGCCACCGTGGCCGCACCGTTCCTGATTGCGCTCGTCGCCGGATGGATTGTCGCTCGTGCTTGGGCGCGCCCGATGCAGGTCGAAGCGGCGTTCATCATCTGGCCCGTTACGGTGGCGCTGGGTCTGGTGCTGCGCAACGTCGTGTTCGATCGCGGCACGGCGCTGCCGTTCATCATCGTTGCCACGGCGGTCACCGGCGTGTTCCTGGTTGGTTGGCGATTGGTTGCCACGCGTGCCACGCATCCAGGTCGCTAAGGCCTTCCGACGGCACGTCGAGTGCCCCGATCGCGCCGTCTGCGGACCCACGGTTCGCGACGCCCTCGATGAGTACTTCGACGCCTTTCCGGCTGTGCGCAGCTACGTGCTCGACGAGCACGGTGCGGTGCGTAAGCATGTGGCAATCTTCGTCGGAGATGATCAGATCATCGATCGTTCGCACCTCAGCGATGCCGTGACCGATGATGGCATCGTCTACATATTCCAAGCTCTATCAGGAGGCTGAACATGACGAGCGGAACCGTGACCACTGCGCTGATCGGCACACGCAAGGGTCTCTTCGTGTACGACCTCGACCCGACCAACCCGGCAGTGGCAAGCACTCACTTTCTCGGATCGCCGGTTTCTGCAGTACTCCACGATCATCGCGACGACACCTGGTATGCCGGTCTTGATCACGGCCATTTCGGTGTGAAGCTGCACCGCAGCGACGATCGCGGGGCGACGTGGACCGAGGTGGCATGCCCGGCCTATCCGGCCGGAGAAGAGTCGACCACCAGGTTGATCTGGGTGCTCGAGTCCGGGCATCCCAGCCAACCCGGCGTGCTGTGGTGCGGCACGATCCCCGGTGGGCTGTTCCGCAGCGGTGATCGCGGCGAAAGCTGGCAACTCAACCGTGCCCTGTGGGACGATCCGGCGCGGTTGGAGTGGTTCGGCGGTGGCTACGACCAACCCGGAGTTCACTCACTATCGATCGATCCGCGCTCGCCGCTCTCGATGACGGTCGGCGTCTCGTGCGGTGGTTCGTGGTACACCGACGACGGCGGCGACAGCTGGACCGTTTCGACCGGGATGCGCGCCACGTACATGCCCGGCGGCCGCGCTGAGGATCCCAGGATTCAAGACCCACACCGGATCGTTCGCAGTCCTACAGCGCCCGACGTGTTGTGGACACAGCACCACAACGGCATCTTCCGCTCCACCGACAACGGACGCACCTGGTCCATGCTCCGCGACGTCGCTCCGTCCGCCTTCGGTTTTGCCGTCGCGGTTCACCCCACCGATCCGGAGACGGCGTGGTTCGTGCCCGCACAGAGCGACGAGATACGTATTCCGGTCGACGG
>JAYTZE010000476.1:0-6240 GCA_043742385.1 Ilumatobacteraceae bacterium | reverse complement strand
CTGTGGGGCTGGGGTCGCACTAACCCAACCGTTGCCGACGAGCTTGCAGTCGATACCAAACACTTGGCTGCGGCGCTCAAGGAGGCCGGCTCGCGGGGCGCACTGGCGCGGGGGCTGGGCCGCAGCTACGGCGACGCCGCGCAGAACGCCGGTGGACTCGTTGTGCGACTGACGTCTGGGGCAGGCGACATCGTGCTCGATCAGACTGGCGGGCTGGCGACGGTCGGCGCCGGTGTGAGCATCGACGAGCTACTGCGGGTGATCGTGCCCCTCGGCTTCTTCGTGCCCGTCACGCCCGGCACTCGTTTCATCACGATTGGCGGCGCAATCGCCAGCGACATTCACGGCAAGAACCACCACGTCGACGGATCGATCGGAAATCACATCGAGTCGATCACCATGATGCTCGCCGACGGTTCGACGACGGTGATCGGCCCCGACAACAACGCGGCCTTGTTCTGGGCGACCATCGGCGGCATGGGTCTGACCGGCATCATGCTCGATGCGACCATCCGCCTGCTGCCCATCGAAACCAGCCGCATGCGAATCGACACGTCACGGATTGCCGACCTCGATGCACTGCTATCGACGATGAGTTCAGGCGACGACGAGGTTCGTTACAGCGTTGCGTGGATTGATCTGATGGCCAAGGGGCGCAACCTCGGTCGCAGCGTGCTGAGCCGCGGTGATCACGCTCGCCTGGCTGATCTCGATGCTCGTCAAGCCATCGCCCCGTACGCGTACGGGCCACACCAACTCATTGCCGTTCCACCACTGGTGCCCTCTATGGGTGTGCTGAATCACGCAACCATCGCGGCGTTCAACGAGGTGTGGTTCCGGAGGGCACCGTCACGTCGCATCGGCGAGATCCAGGGGATTGGTGCCTTCTTCCATCCACTCGATCTGGTCGGGGCGTGGAACCGCCTGTACGGCAGCCGCGGCATGGTGCAATACCAGTTCGTCGTGCCCTTCGGCGAGGAGGAGGCGATGCGCACTGTCGTCGAGCGATTGTCGGCCAGTGGCGCAGCCAGTTTCCTCGCCGTCCTGAAGCGTTTCGGGACCGCCAATCCGGCACCGTTGAGTTTCCCGCAGGCGGGCTGGACACTGGCGCTCGATCTTCCCGGGGCGTCACGCGGTCTCGGCGACCTGCTGCACGGACTCGACCGCGTCGTGATCGAAGCTGGTGGGCGTCACTACTTCGCCAAAGACTCGCATATGACCCCCGAAGCTGTTCGACGCGGCTACCCGAGGCTCGACGAGTGGAAAGCGATCCGAGAAGAGGCCGATCCACTCGGTGTGTGGCAGAGCGATCTCGCTCGTCGCCTCGGCTTGATCTGACGCACCAAGATCTCATTCGCACAACAATGGAGCCCCATGGACAACGCACTCGGCCAACCACAAACAATCGTCCTGCTCGGGGGTACGAGTGAGATTGGCCTGGCCATCGTCCGCGAACTGCTCAGCCCGACGACGCGTGCAGTCGTGCTCGCGTGTCGCGACATCGACTCCGGCGAGCGCGCTGCGGCCGGACTGCGCCATCATTCGCTTTCCGTCGACGTCGTTCAGTTCGATGCCACCGACACCGACTCGCATTCCGAAATCGTCCGGAAGCTGTCGGCCAAGCACAGCGATATCGACGTGGCAATCATTGCTTTTGCGCTGCTCGGTGAGGGCGCCGTCACGACGGTCGACCAGGCTGCCGCGGTGGAGATCGCCCAGGTCAATTTCACTGGGGTTGTGTCGACCACGATCAGCCTAGCCAATCAGATGCGCCAGCAGGGTCATGGTTCAATCGTCATGCTCAGTAGCGTCGCCGGCGAGCGTGTTCGCCGGCACAACCCGGTGTACGGTGGCACCAAGGCTGGAATCGACGGGTTCGCTCAAGGATTCGGCGACGCGCTGGCCGATGACGGCGTGCACATGCTGGTCGTGCGCCCGGGTTTCGTCCGGACGCGGATGACTGCCGGGTTGAAGCCAGCTCCGTTCTCGACGACGGCCGAGAAGGTGGCTGTCGCAACGGTGCAGGCACTCCGTGCCCGCCGCCGCATGGTGTGGGTACCGGGGACCCTTCGCCCTGTGTTCTCGGTCTTGCGCCACCTGCCCGGCCCGGTGTGGAGACGCTTGCCCCTTGGTTGAGCTTCCCACGATCGAGCAACTTGCCGACGGGATGATCGCCGTCGGCGTGCGGCGTGTGCACGTACTGGCCTGGCGCGACCTTGACGACCCCGACGCGGGGGGATCCGAGGTCCACGCCGACGAGTTCATGCGTCGGTGGGCGGCAGCAGGCCTGGACATCACACATCGAACCTCGGCGGCGGTGGGCCAACCGGCGACCGCGACGCGCAACGGCTACCGCGTGATCCGGCGCGGAAGCCGATACTCGGTCTTTCCTCGAGCCGTGGGCAGCGAGTGGATTCGGCGAATGGGTGGCTACGACGCTCTGGTCGAGGTGTGGAATGGCGTGCCGTGGATGAGCCCCCTGTGGTGTCGCAAGCCCCACCTCACCTTTCTGCATCACGTTCACGGGCCGATGTGGGATCAACTTCTTCCCAGGCCGTTGGCGGGAGTCGGCAGGGCGATGGAAGCCCGATTTGCACCGCCGTTCTACAGACGCACGTTGACGTTGACACCGTCGGAGGCCACCCGCGACGATCTGCTCGGTCTCGGCTTTCGCGCCGATCATGTGATCGCAGTCAACAATGGTGTCGACCCGATGTTCCAGCCCGGTGGCCAGCGCAGCATTTCGCCGCTGGTGTTGTGCGTCGGCCGCTTGGCGCCGGTAAAGCGCCAGGACGAGTTGATCGAGGCTGCCGTCATCGCCAAGCAGCGTGTTCCCGACCTGCAATTGGTGATCGTCGGCGACGGACCCTTGCGGCCGGCACTCGAGGCGCGCGTCGCAGCGCATGGCGCGGGGGAGTGGATCACCCTCGCCGGCCGCCTCTCCCATGCAGATCTCGTCGCCCAATATCAGCGGGCGTGGCTTGTCAGCAGCGCTTCGTTGGCGGAGGGTTGGGGTCTGACGCTCACTGAGGCCGCAGCGTGCGGCACGCCGGCAGTAGCTACCGATGTCAGTGGCCATCGCAGCAGCGTGGTCGACGGCGTCACCGGCGTGCTTGCGCCGCTCGATCGACTGGGCGACACACTGGCCGATGTGTTGGTCGATGACCCTCGTCGACGAGCACTCGCGACAGCGGCACTCACGCGGGCGCAGACCCTGACGTGGGATGCGTCGGCTCGCGGAATCCTCGCTGCCTTGCATGGCCAAGTACAGCGGCGGTACGGGGCTCTTCGCTAGCGGGGCAAGAGTTTGGTCGCGAACTTCAAGGCCCGCAGGACACCCTGCTTTGCAATAGTGCGGTGGTGTGAACGTCCGGCGCGATCGGTGTCGGTCCGGTTGCGCAAGAACCAGTCGTAACTGTCGGACAGCATTTCGTCGTTCGACCACTTCGGCTGCCACCCCAAGGCATCGCGAACGTGGTCGATGTCGAACCACAGCGACCTCGAGTACATCATCCAGTGGTATGGCGCGAATGGCGCCAGATTGGTGGCCGCGGCGGCGCGCATCAACAATGCCGTTGTCCGTGCTGGAAGGGATCGGACCCGTGAGCCCGTCGCGGCATGTGTGCAGAGTGATTCCAGCGACTCGCGCATCGTTCCGAAGCGATCGGTGCCCGCGTTGAACACGGCAGGGCCGGGTGCGGCCGCAGCCAGCATGCACACCTCGGCAAGATCGTCCGCATGAATGAACTGGTACCGGTTGCCGCCTCCACCGAGCACGAAGATGTCGGCGCCATCGGCGACCCACTCGAAGAGGATGCCGAAAATGCCGAGTCGGCCATGGCCGAGGATGGTGCGTGGCCGAACGATGGTCACATCGAGGCCGGCCGAGACGGCGTCGAGGCATGCCCACTCCGCCGCCAACTTGGCGTTGCCGTAGGCCTCGACCGGACTCGGCACGGTGGATGGCAACACGGGGTTGCTCGCCGGAACACCAAAGACCGCGCTCGATGATGTGTGGACGAACTTGCGGACGCCCACTCGAGTTGCCTCACGCAGCAACAAGGCTGTTCCATCGACGTTGACTGTGTGCAGCAGTCGTCTGTCTTTCGCCAATGGCACCTGGGCAACGTTGTTGAAGACGACATCGCACCCGGCGACAGCGCGGGCTACCACACGCGGATCGCGAATGTCACCGTGAATGAATTCAACCGAACTGGGTCGATCATCTGCATCGTTGATGTCGACCACGCGGACCTGGTGCCCGGCGGCGACCAGTCGCCGTACGAGCAACGAGCCGAAGTACCCGCTGCCGCCGGTCACCAAACTGCTGGTCACAGCCCGGGTCATCACAGCTCGAGGTCTTGCTCGATGCACCAGCGAATGCTGCGGCGCATCCCTTCGTACAAGTCCACGCGAGGCTCGTAACCGAGTTCTCGTCGGGTGACCGAGATGTCACACGCAATCGTGTGGCTCATTTCGCCGAGCACATGAAGTTGTTGCTGATACCGGCCAAGCGCTTGCACGATACGGTCACCAACCTCGGCGACGCGACCGACGATGGCTGGCAGCCGCGTCGACGATTCCTTGACACTGAACCCTTCATCGCTCAGCGCACGACCGACTGTGGCGACGATCTCGTTGACGGTGTAGGCACGCTCGTCGGCGACCCAGTATCCGCGCCCCTTCGCTGCAGGCGTCAACTCGGCGTCGATCAGTCCGTCGACAAGGTTGTCGACGTAGACCATCGAGCGTCGCTGCTGGCCGTCGCCCACGACCGGGAACTTGCCGGCCCGAACCAGCCGGAAGAACGTTGTCTGTCGCGGTGGTTGGAAGGGCCCGTAGAACCACGGCGGACGCACGATCGTCGCATCGAGGCCCCGCTCGATCGCCTCGAACACGGCGAGCTCGCCCTGCATCTTCGAGCGGCCGTAGCCGTAGTACGGGTGGTAGGGCTCGATCGCCCGGAATGTGTCGCTCGGCTGCGGATTGGTGCCGAACGGACTGTTCGACGAGACGTGCACCATGCGACGCACGCCATGGTCGAGAGCCGCTTCGGCTACGTGCCTGGTTCCGTTGGCGTTGACCTCCAGGAACTGTCGAGTGGTCGTCGGATGGATGATCCCTGCCGTGTGGATCAGGTCGACATCGTGACCGACGCCGTGCAGAAGGCGAGCGGCCGTGTCGGGCTTGCCGATGTCACCGATGACGACCTCGACATCGCCGAGAGCTTCGAGGTGTTGAGCCTCTGCGGTGGTGTAAGCAAGCAGGCGCAGGTGTCGACGCGGCGGGTCGGCCAGCAGCCGGTGCACGAGGGCACGACCCAACCATCCCGATGCGCCAGTGATCACAGTGACGCCGGGCGCCGCGAACCGGTCACACACCGTCGCGCTCCGTTGCGGCAAACCGCCGGGCGTTGCGAATGGCGAGGGCCATGACGGTGCCCTGCGGATTGACTCCTGGCGCTGTTGGCAGTAGCGAGGCGTCGTTCACCCACACGTTGACCGTTCCATGCACCTGCCCGAAGGAATTGGCGCCGCACTTGGCCGTGTCTTCTCCCATCGGCACGGTCGAACACAGATGCACGGACATCACACTGGCTCGAGTGGCGGAGAAGTTGGACCGCAGCGTTGCCAGGTCGCTGCGCTTGCGAACCAGCGGCGCGCCGCGGAATGACGGGTAGACCTCGTCAGCGCCTGCCTCGAGCATCAGCAACGCCAACCTGGCGAGCCCGCTGCCCAACAGGACTCGATCGCGACGCGTCAATCCGTAGGTGACGATCGGATCCCGAAGGCCGCGCACGGCTCTCACTCTGCCGCGGCCTTCGCTGGTGATCGCGGCGTAGTACACGCTGATTCGCCGCCAGTCCGTGATCGCTTTCGAGAACGTGCGCCACTGGTCCGTCAGCGCTAGCGCGACGAGCCCGGGTTGACTCGCCGAGCCACCAAACGACAGATCGGGTGCGAATTCCTTGACCTGATACACCGGCACCTCGTCGGGCACATTGAGCTCGTCGGCGAAGCGGGCGGCAAGCTTCACCGTCGGATGCACCGCCAAGGAACGCCCGATGTGGCCGTTGATGTGCGAGCGCTGTAGCAGCGCGGGCGATTGGATTGCTCCTCCGCACACGAAGACATGGCTGAACCGAACGGTTCCTCGACGCCCGTCAGCGAGCGTCGTGGTGGCCCACTGCGCACGGTCGCGCGAGATCTCCAAGGCGTCGACACGGCAGCCGGTGACGAG
>JAYTZE010000475.1:0-6250 GCA_043742385.1 Ilumatobacteraceae bacterium | reverse complement strand
TCGTGACGGCATTCGAGTACCTGGTCGACATCCTCGGGGCCGACGTCAAGCCGATGCTCGCCGAGACATGGAAGCCCAACGCCGACGGCAGCGTCTGGACCTTCGGCTTGCGCAAGGGCGTGAAGTGGCACGACGGCACACCGTTCACCGCGGCCGACGTCGTCGCCACGATGGACCGCTTGGCCGGTAGCAACCTCAAGGCATACATCGATGCCGGCTCTGCCAAGGCCGTCGACGACTTCACGGTCGAGATCACACTGAAGATCGCCGATGGCCAGTTCCCGCAGCAGGTCGGTGCATACAACCCGCAATCGGTCATCACCCCGAAGGATTTCGAGCTCGGCACCACGCTCGACCAGCGCAAGACGGGTACCGGTGCCTTCAAGTTGACCAGCTACGACCCCGCGACGGGCGCCTCGTTCGAAGCCAACGCCGATTGGTGGGGCGGCAAGCCGTTCCTCGACAAGCTGGAGTTCATCTTCAGCGACGATATCGCCACGCAGATCTCGGGTCTGCAAGGCGGCGCGGCCGATGCAATCGTGCAATTCTCCGTGGTCGGGGGCGACGCGCTGCTCGCCGATAGCAACATCGTCGTCGAGACCATCCGGGGTTCCGCACACCGTCAGATCTGGATGAACTGCCGCGAAGGCGACTTCACAGATGTGAGGGTGCGTCAGGCAGTCGCACTCGGCCTCGACCGCCAAGCGTTGATCGACACCATACTGAAGGGCAAGGGCGACATGGCCAACGACCATCCGATCTCGCCGATCTACCCGTTCTTCGACGCCACCCAGCCTCAGCGCGAGCGCGACGTGGAAAAGGCCAAGCAGCTGCTCAGCGATGCGGGTAAGGCCGGTCTCAAGGCGACGATGGCATTTCCGAAGCTGCAGGAGATCCCGCAGCTCGCCCAGCTGGTGCAGAGTCAGCTGAAGGACATCGGGATGGAGGTCACCCTCTTGCAGGAGGCGGTCGTCGACGGTGAAGAGTGGTGCAAGGTCTACGATTCAACGGTGGAACCGGCCGGTTGCGACGGCGGTATGGATTTCGGCATCGTCGACTACGGCCCGCGAGGCGTCCCCGACGTCTACCTGGTGAAGGCCTATGCCACGGGAGAGTGGAACTCGGCGCACTACATCTCGGAGCCCTTCCGTGCTGCGGTCAAGCAGTACCAGTCGTCGCTCGACCTCGACGGCCAGAAGGCGGCGATCAAGGACATCCAGAAGATCGCCAACGAGGATGTCCCGTACGCGATTCCGTACTTCTACAACACGCTCCTCGCCCACACACCGAAGGTGACGGGCATCGTGGCCACGGGCCTCGGTCATTTCTACTGCGGCAAGGCGGGTTTCACCTCCTAAGCCCGGTCCAATCGAACCCACGAAGGAGGTCCCATGGGCCGGTATCTGCTGCGACGCTTGGCGTCGGCAGTGGTCACGCTGTGGCTCCTAGCCACGATCGTGTTCCTCATCGTCAACGTCTTGCCCGGCGACGTGGGCCGCAGGGTGCTGGGTCCGTTCGCCTTGAAAGAGGACGTGGCCAGGTTCAACCACCAGATCGGCACGGATCGCCCCTTCATCAATCAGTACTTCACATCGATACGTCGGGTGTTCACGCTGGACTTCGGGGATTCGTACCAAAGCGGCGACCTCGTGACGAAGATCATCTTCCCGGCGCTGTTCCGCTCAGGGAAGCTGGCACTGCTGGCGTTCGCCATCACGATCCCGATCTCCATCGCGGCCGGGATCTTCGCCGCTCGCCGTCAGGACAAGCTAGCCGATCGGGTGGTCGTCAACACCGGCTTGGCTACGTCGTCGATTCCCGACTTCGTGACCGCGGCCGTGCTGATGTCGATCTTCGCCGTGCACTGGAAGCTGGGCAAGGTGTTCGCCGACCCACCCGCCGGCACGTCGGTCATCGGCCAGTTCCAGTATCTGCTCACGCCCGCGCTGGCAATGGCGATCGCCTACTTCGGTTACATCGCCCGAATGTCGAGGGCAGGGGTCATCCACGGCCTGCAATCCGACTACGCCCGAACCGCGACGATGAAGGGCCTGTCGAAGGGCGAGGTGATGCGCAAGCACATCCTGCGCAATGCGCTGGCGCCGACGATCACCGTGATCAGCGTGCAAGTCGGATACCTGTTCGGCGGCATGATCGGCGTCGAAAAGGTGTTCAACTATCACGGTCTGGGCTCGGCCATGCTCAGCGCGGTCGTCAGTAAAGACATCCCGGTGCTGCAGGGTGCAGTGCTGCTGGTCGGCATCATCTACATGGTCTCGACGCTGGTCGCCGACATGCTCATCGCATTGTTCAACCCACGAGTACGTCTGGAGACATCGCGATGAGCGATTCCGAAGATTATGTCCCGCAGCCCGCTGAAATCGTCTCGACCCCGGCCGCCGACGTGTTCGTTCCGCGAACTACGCTCACCACCACGGCCATCCCCCCGACTACGCCGGCGGAGATCGAATTGAGCGGTGTCGTGCAGGTCAGCGAGCGCCAGCAAGCTCGTCGCGAGAACTGGCGGTTGATCCGGCGCCGCCCGGCGTTCATCGTCGGCGTGTTCATCGTGCTGGTCTGGACGGTCTGTGCGATTCTCGGCGACCGCATCACGCCGCACAGTCCGCTCGACTATCGATCGGTCCCGCATCTGTCGCCGAGTGCCAAGTTCCCGTTCGGCACCGACGAACAGGGCCGCGACGTCCTGTCGCGAGTGATGGCCGGTGCCCGCGACGTCCTCAAGGTGGCACCTTTGGCCGCCCTGATCGGCGTGCTTTTCGGGGTGATCGTCGGCATGGTCATGGGCTATTTCGGCCGCTGGCTCGACAACGTGCTGGGTAGGATCGTCGAGGCGTTCCTGGCCCTGCCGGTGGTGCTCCTCGGGCTGCTGGCGGTCGCCACGCTCGGGTCTTCCCCGACGGTGGTGATCGGCGTGGTCGCGGTGCTGTTCACCCCGATAGTCGCCCGAACCGTGCGATCGGCGGTGCTCGCCGAACGCGACCTCGACTACGTCACATCGGCCAAGCTGCGCGGCGAATCGTCGGCGTTCGTGATGTTCAAAGAGATCCTGCCGAATGTCAGCGGACCGATCATCGTCGAGCTCACTGTCCGCGTCGGCTATGCCGTGTTCACCGTCGCCACGCTCTCGTTCCTGGGCGCCGGTCCCCAGGCACCGTCGCCTGACTGGGGTGCACAGGTCAGCGAGGCCTTCCGCGTCATCAGCGCGGGCATCTGGTGGACCACGTTCTTCCCGGCAGCGGCGATCGCCAGTCTCGTGATCGCGGCCAATCTCATCGCCGACTCCGTACAATCGGTGTTGGAGGCGTCATGAGCGCCACAACTGCGCCCACCACCACGGCCGCACTCGCCGTTGAAGACCTCGAGGTCGTCTACACCGTGCGCGGCGTCGATCGCGCCGTGCTGCGCGGCGTATCGTTCAGCATCGCGCCGGGTGAGGCATACGGTCTGGTGGGTGAGAGCGGCTGCGGAAAGTCGACCACGGCCTATGCGGCGCTGCGATATCTGCCGCGCAACGGCAAGATCGTCGGCGGCCACGTCCTGGTGGCCGGCGACGACGTCACCGGCATGACCACGTCGGAGTTGCAGCGCTTTCGGGCCACCGAGGCATCGATGGTGTACCAAGACCCGGCGCAGGCGATGAACCCGTCGGTCAAGATCGGCCGCCAACTGATCGAGAGCTTCACGCTGCTCGGCCAGTCCAAGCCCGACGCACACAAGTCGGCGCTCGAAGCACTGCGTCGCGTACAGATTGCGGATCCGGTTCGCGTGATGGACCGCTACCCATTCCAGCTATCCGGCGGGATGCAGCAACGCGTGGTCATCGCCATGGCGCTGGCATGCGACCCCAAGCTCCTCGTGCTCGACGAGCCGACCACCGGCCTCGACGCCACGGTCGAGGCGGAGGTGCTCGATCTGGTTCGGGTGCTCCGCAAGGAGAGCAACGCGGCCGTCTTGCTGATCGCTCACAACCTTGGCATCATTCGCTCGCTGTGCGACCGGGTCGGGGTGATGTACGCCGGGCGCATCGTGGAGGAGGGTCCCAGCCACCAGGTGTTCGACGACCCCCAACACCCGTACACGTTGGGGCTGCTTCGGTCGCTGCCACGGCACGGCGTGCGCAAGACCGAGCGGGCCCTCGCCACCATCCCGGGCATCCTGCCGCTGATCGGCAGCGATCTGCCGACCTGCGTGTTCGTCGATCGATGCCCGCTGGCCGACGACATCTGCCGAAACGAGGTGCCCCCGATTGTTCCAGTGGGCACCGATGGGGTCCGTTACACGTTGTGTCATCACCCCGACCGCATCCCCGAGTTGGTGGAAGCGCCGCCGGTTGTGCCGATCGGCATGCTCTCGTCGTCGGAGGGCAACCCCGACGTGCTCGAGCTGACCCACCTCTCGAAGACCTTCCGGCAGCGCAGTGTCAACGTGCCGGCACTGGTCGACGTCGATCTCCAACTTGCGGAGGGCGAAACGCTGGGCATCGTGGGTGAGTCGGGTTCCGGAAAGTCGACCCTCGCCAAGACGATCCTCGGTATCGAGTCGGCCGACGACGGTGGCACGGTGTCGCTCGATGGCAACACCGTCGCGCCCAACACCTCATCGCGCAGCACCGACGACAAGCGCGCCATGCAGATGGTGTTCCAAAACCCCGACTCGGCACTGAATCGCAGCTGGTCGGTGCGCCGCATCCTGATGCGCAGCGTCGAGAAGCTCACCGGTATCAAGGGCGACGAAGCCAACGCGCGTGTCGAGGCTCTCGCCGCTCACCTGAGGCTCACACCGCGTCACCTCGACCTCAAGCCACGCCAACTCTCGGGCGGGCTGAAGCAACGCGTCGCGATCGCCCGCGCCTTCGCAGGCGACCCACGCATCGTGGTGTGCGACGAACCTACGAGCGCACTGGATGTCTCGGTGCAGGCGGCCATCCTCAACCTACTGGCCGACCTGCAGAGCGAGGAGAAGACCAGCTACGTCTTCATCACCCACGACATGGGCGTCGTGCGGTACCTGGCCGACCGCATCGCGGTGATGTACCTCGGTCGTATCCAGGAGGTGGGGCCAACCGACGACGTGTTCAACGGACCCAACCACCCATACACCGAGGCGCTGCTGTCGGCCATCCCCAGCGTCGACGGCGAGCCCACGTCGCGCATCCGCCTCGAGGGTGAGATTCCTTCGCCGGCCAATCCACCGACGGGCTGCGTGTTCCACCCGCGCTGTCCTCGTGTCATCGCCGGTGTCTGCGAAGTGACAGAGCCGCCGCTGCTCGAGGTCGCACCCGGCCACGCGATGCGGTGTCACATCCCGATCGAAGAGCTTCGGCGCCTGCAGAGCGGCAGCTGACCACCCTGATGGGGACATGGTCGGCTCAATCGTCGACGGAACGGTCGACGTGTGTGTCGCGGCGCGCGGTGTGCCAGCGATGACAGCCGGCCTCGTGGAACCACCGCTCGTCTTGCGGGCCGTCGACGTTGGCGAACATCCACACACGATCGAGGTCGCGATCGAACTCCTCGGTGAGGTGAGCGGGTGGCTCTGGGAGTTCGCCACCGAAGCGGAACTCTTCGACCGGCCGGGGGCCACAGTTCGGACAGACGATCGTGAGCATCAGCGTGTTCCCGTCGAACCCTGGTCGGCCATCGGATGATCGGCGGCGAACCGTGACAGCGCGAACGGAGCGATCAAGTCGGGCGTGCGACCGGTGGCGATCAGTTCGGCCATCTGTTCGCCACCGGCGGGGATGCCCTTGAAGCCCCAGGTTCCCCAGCCAGTGGTGATGACGAAACCGTCGACGCCCGTGAAGCCCATGATGGGCGAGAAGTCGGCGGAGATGTCGCAGCGACCCGTCCATTGACGGAGGATCTTGAGATTGCGCACGAAGGGGAGCAGGAACGCCATCTTCAGCGAACACGACTGCAGGAACTGAAACGACGACTGACGCGAATAGCTCGACTCGCGTTCGAACTCGTGACCGATCAGCATCTGTCCTCGCGCCGTTTGCGAGACGTAGCAGAGCAGGTCGGTCGATGACACGATCGGGCCAAGGCCTTGCGCATAGCCGTTGGTGACGAACGCCTGCAATGGGTGCGTGCGTACCGGGAGGCGTAGTCCGGCGTGAGCGGCCATCGTCGACACATCGCCGCCGACGGCGCTCATTACCGTTCCGGCGGCGATGTCGCCTCGCGAAGTTTTCACACCGACGACTCGGTCACCATCTCGCAACAGTCCG
>JAYTZE010000474.1:0-3180 GCA_043742385.1 Ilumatobacteraceae bacterium | reverse complement strand
AAGGTGCCCTGACCATGGTGTTAAGACTGTTGGACGAAGCCGAACCGGCCTGACCTGGCTCGTTCCGGGTACCATTGCTTCAGCGCTTTGCGGGGAGTGCCGATAGATCAGCGGGCCGGTTTGAGGAGATTTCACATGAAACGCCGCGCGTCGAGCATCGCAACTGTCATCGGATTTGCCGTGTCTGCCGTTGTGGTCGTCGGCAATGCGTCTGCTGCACATCCGAATGTGTCGGCCGGTCCGACCAACACGCCGCCGGCGGGGTTCTCGACCAGTGGTGACTACGCCACCGACGTGCTCGGCGACCCGTGGGACTTCACCAACGTCGAGGACGTGCCGCCGTACATGACCTTGGGCACCGAGGCCAGTAACGGCATCTCGTGGACGCCGGGGACCTTGCACCTCAACGGCCACGGCGGGTCCACCGTCAAGCTCGTGCGTACGTGGGGAGCGATTCTGCCGTGGGGTCACGACGGCCTCCTTCACCCCGTAGATGCCAACACGTACACGAGACTGTCGTTGTCTGCGAATTTCTCGACCCCACGCCAGATCGGCGTGCGGTTCTGGAACGAAGCCGGCCAGATCGGCACGGCGTTCCTGCCGACGGGCGACGGTGCGCGCGCCGGGCAGGGCCAATACAGTTTCGACCTCAACCAGTCGCCAGTATGGACGGGTACGATCGTGCGGGTCGATCTGCTGCTGGGCTTCCCCATCGGGGGAGGGACCGACAACTTCACCATGGATCTGGATTGGGTCAGGCTGCACCGCGCCAATGCCCCAGCCGCGCCGCCGGCGTCACCGACCGTGCGCATCACCAGCCCCAGTGACGAAGGCGGCGCCGACTATGCCACCCTCGCGGGCAATCCGTGGGACTTCGCCGGCCCTGACGACATGATCAGCACCAACCACATCGTCAACTCCTCGTTCGACGGAACCGCATTCAACGGCTTGACCCAAGGCAACGATTCCTACGTGAACCTGCCGCTGCCCGTGCCGCTGAACACGGACCGCTATCACCGGTTCACCGCCGATGTCTGCTACGGCGGTGAGTTTGCACTGACCGACGCTCCCGGAGGCGGCATGAACGCCCGCGTCATCTGGTTCGACGAGGGCGGCCAGGCGTTCGTCGACTCGCAAGACGTCGTTGTCGAGCCGGGCTGCAATCGGATGACCTTCGATCTGGCAACCGTCCCCGCCCTCGCTGTCAACGACGAGAGCACCGCTCACAAGGGCGGGTGGCGCGGGGTGAAGATCACGTATCTGCGCTTCGATCTCAACGAGGATCCCGGCACGCGTGCGTTCTCGCTGCGTGACATCAAGTTGGCCGACGACGCCGCGTTCTCGTCGGGCACCTTCCCGATCAGGTTCGATTCGAGTTCCGCTGGAACGGCCGACATCTTCGTGACCACCCAACAGGGAAGCTGGACCACCGGCACCAAGATCAATGCCACCCCAGTGCAAATGGCAGCGGGCAGCAACACGTTCCCCTGGAACGGCAGTGGATTGCCGAACGGTACGTACTGGGTGTACGTCGTCGCGACCAACGGCAGCGGGGTCGGCTCCGGGTACTCCTCGGGGCCCGTGCGCATCGAACGGCCGGTGGGTCTCACACCGAGTTACTTCGTGCCGTTGAACCCGGCGCGACTGCTCGACACACGTACCGGCGAGGGCGGGAATCTCTCCGCACTCGCCAGCAACACGCTGACCGAGATGAAGGTCAACGGCGTCGGCGGGGTGCCCCCGACCGGTGCGACCGCCGTGGTCTTGAACGTCACCGTCGATGCCCCGAGGACGTCGGGATTCATCACCGCCTGGCCGTCGGGAGAAGAACAACCGACCATCTCCAATCTGAACTTTGTCGCCGGACAAACGGTGCCCAATTTGGTGACCGTCAAGGTCGGTGCCAACGGGCGCGTCAACCTCTACAACTCCGAGGGCTACACCCATGTGGTGGCCGATGTGGTCGGGTACTACACCGCAGACCGACCAGCCACGGGCGGGCTGTTCAACCCCGTCACGCCGGGGCGAATTCTCGACACCCGCAACGGGCTCGGCGCCGTTCCCGGCGGTCAAGCGATCAACCTCGGCGTGACTGGCGTGGCCGGCGTTCCGGCAGGCGCCAGCGGGGTTGCCCTGAACGTGACGGTCGATCAACCGACGGGCCCCGGGTACCTCACGGTGTGGCCGACCGGCGAGCCTCAGCCGCTTGCCTCGAGCCACAACTTTGTTCAGGGTCTGACGGTCGCCAACCTGGTGCTGGCCAAGGTCGGCGCCGGCGGGCAGGTCAGTATCTTCAACTCGTTTGGCGCCGCTCATGTCGTCGTCGACGTCGTCGGGTACTTCTCGACAACCGGCGGACGATTCGTGCCCGTGAGCCCGCAGCGAATTGTCGACAGTCGCTTCGGCACCGGCACGGGCGTCAACGGCCCGCTCGGCCAAGGCGTGACCAATCCCATCTTCGTTGCGGGCGTCGGCCCGGTGCCGGCCAATGCCACGGCGGCGATCGTCAACGTCACTTCGGTCGACTCAACCGCTCCATCATTCGTCACCGTGTGGCCAAATGGCACTGCCATGCCAACGGCATCGACACTGAACCCACGAGTGGGCGTACCGGTGCCGAATCTCGCCTATCTCAAGCTCGGCGCCGATGGTCGCCTGGCGCTGTACAACAACACCGGATCAACCAACTACATCGTTGACGTGTTCGGCTACATCGAAGGCTGAGTTCCAGCCTGCGGCCTCTTTCGAGGCACCCAGGTAAGCACCAAAGACTCCACAGGCGTCGATTGGGGCCTGACGGTTGCCCGAATGGCCCTCCCGCTCGACCAGATGCCGGCGCATCATCGGCCGATGAGTGTCGAACTCCGCGCCGACAGCCAGCTAGCCGATCTCGAACTCGCCCATGGCGAGGCGATCGCCCTATTCCACCAAGGCGACCTCGACCAGGCGTTCGAGGATCTGCACGGGATCTCGCTGCACGCCAACGTGTCGCCCCACCTCAGGATCCGGTGCCTGCTGGGGATGGGACAGATCCTCGACGTCAACGGGCGCGAGGACGATGCAATCGCTCTGTTCCAGCAGGTCTGGTACGACGGGGCGGCGACCGAGGCGGAGAAGGCGATCGCCGAGGAGCGACTCACCCAGGCCCGGATCGGGACCGAGCGTGACGCCGGCTACGGC
>JAYTZE010000473.1:0-6261 GCA_043742385.1 Ilumatobacteraceae bacterium | reverse complement strand
CTACTGACCGACTCGCGGACCGACATCGTCCGGACCCCGGGCGAGTTGCTTCGGGTCGTCCGACAGGCGCTCGCCTTTTACGAAGAGTCACTGCACGGATTCGGAGGTGGCGCGCAGCTGCTCTGGGCCTTGGATCGGCCTCGGCCTGAGACAGACCTTTCAATCGACTTGGCGCGCTACCTAAGACAGCATTTCGCCAGACGAAGCGTCGTGCTCAACCGCGAGGTCGAACTCCGGCCGGCCAGCGAGAACTCGGCCATTCGAGGCGAGCGTTCCGACATTCTCGTTCAAGCCACGGGAACCGACCGGCCAACACTCAGCCTGGTGATCGAGATAAAGGGATCGTGGAACCCCGAGAAGTACACGGGATACGACCGACAATTGGTTCGGCGCTACCTCGCGCATCCTGAAGCGGACGCTGGTCTGCACGTGGTCTTCTGGTTCGATCGCGACACGTGGGACCCTGAGGACCGGAAACGCGGAAAGTCGCCGAGGGACAAGCATTCGGTCATCCGTCAACTGTCTGCGAAACGCCCGGCGTCGTCGAAGCCGGTTGACCATGCCGTCATCGATGCCAGCCGCATGACGTAAGACGCATGGCAACAGCGGTGGCAGGTCGGTGACCGAGACGGTTGCCAGTTCCAGGGGAAGGTGGTCGTTGACCTTGCGCGCTGTGTTGCTCCCGGGTTACTCCCGTCGCGCGCACTCAACGGTCGAAAAAATAGCTTTCTAGCAGGCACGACGCGACTCACGGCCGGCCGCTCTGCGAATCCCT
Source organism: Ilumatobacteraceae bacterium (assembly GCA_043742385.1). Classification (GTDB taxonomy): domain Bacteria; phylum Actinomycetota; class Acidimicrobiia; order Acidimicrobiales; family Ilumatobacteraceae; genus JAENVT01. The sequence goes on along the minus strand of JAYTZE010000473.1, from coordinate 5,486 downwards.
CCCGTTCCGCCAAGGGTGTTTCTTGCCGTGCCGCGGGTCAGGGCGACGATGCCGACGCTCTCAGTGGAGTGGTTCGAGCACGTACGGGGTGCCTCCAAACACTCGACTAGCCGGTCCGTCGGACGGTCGTTGGACGCTCGCGGCGGCGCGTGACATGATCAGACGGGTATCGGAGAATCGAGGGGGCTTGATGGCTACGACGCATCCGGTGCAACCGGAGCAACTCAACAACGAGTGGTTGACCACCACATTGACTGATGCCGGTGCGCTCACTCGTGGCCGGTCGGTGACCGACTTCTCGGTGACCAACGTCGGCGACGGCCTCGGCTTGTTGGGCCTCGTGGTGCGGGTGAGCCTCGTATACGACGGCGACTCGCCGCCGCCGGGGCCCGACTCGATCGTGATCAAGTTCGCCACACCCGTCGAGGCCAACCGGGCCGTTGCCATGAACACACGGATGTACGAGCGTGAGGTGACCTTCTTCAACAACGTGGCGCCGTCGGTCGACGTGCCGATGCCGACGTGCTACTTCGCAGCGGTCGACACCGCCACTGGGGAAAACATCGTCGCACTCGAGGACTTGAAGGCGTATCGCGCCGGCGACCAGATCGATGGCGTTGGGGTCGACGAGGCCAAGCTCATCATCGATGCCATTGTCCCCCTGCACGCCGCTTTCTGGGGCAAGACCGACCAACCCTTGCTCGACAACGCGATGCGCATCGACTCCTCTTATGTCGATGCCTTCCCGCCGAGTGTTGACATGACGTGGGAGAACTGCGTGAAGCTGTTCCCGCATGCGATTGCCGCCGACGTACTGCCCGAGGTCAGCAGGTATGTCGATGGGCTGCGCGGCGTCATGAGGCTGATGGGTCAGCGCACGCAAACGTTCGTGCACGGCGACGTCCGTCTCGACAACGTCATGTTCGGTTCCGGGCCTGAGCAACACCCGGTCATGATGGTGGATTGGCAAGCGGTCATGGTGTCGAACCCGGCGCACGACCTGTCGTACATGCTGACCCAGAGCCTCGACATCGACGTCCGCCGGGCTCATGAGGCAGAGTTGGTCGAGTACTACCACGCTGGGCTCGTGAGCCGCGGCGTCACCGACTACAGCCTGCAGCAGTGCTACGACGACTACGACGTCGGCACTCTGTTCCTTTTCTCCTACCCGCTGATCATCGGCGGGTTCTGCGACATGGGAAACCCACGAGCGGTGAGCCTGGCCGAAGCCGTCCTGCTTCGTTCGTCCACGGCCGTCAGCGACCGCAAGCTGCTGAGACTCCTCGACGCCTGACCGAAGCCGTCGACGCCTGACCCACAGCATCGCGGGCCTAGTGTCACGGCTATGTCGTATCTTGCCGACCCTGCCCGCTACGAGTCGATGACCTATCGCCGCTGCGGTCGCAGCGGCCTGATGTTGCCCGCAATCTCGCTCGGGCTGTGGCACAACTTCGGCGACGATCGCCCGTGGGAGACGCAGCGTGAGATCTGCAGGCGAGCGTTGGACCTCGGTATCACTCACTTCGATCTGGCGAACAACTACGGGCCACCATACGGCGCTGCCGAGGCGAACTTCGGGCGCATTCTCGCCACCGACTTCGCGCACTATCGCGACGAACTGGTCATCTCCACGAAGGCGGGCTACGACATGTGGCCCGGCCCCTACGGCGACCGTGGTTCGCGCAAGTACCTACTTGCCTCGCTCGACCAGTCCTTGACCCGCATGGGCCTTGACTACGTCGACATCTTCTACTCGCACCGTGTTGATCCCGACACGCCGTTGGAGGAGACGGTTGGGGCGCTGGTCTCGGCGGTGCACCAGGGCAAGGCGCTGTACGTTGGCATCTCCTCGTACTCATCCGAACGCACGCGTCTGGCGGCCCAATTGTTGGCTGAGCAACACGTGCCGTTGCTCATTCATCAGCCGTCGTACTCGATGTTCAACCGCTGGACCGAGAACGACCACCTACTCACAACGCTCGACGAAGTGGGCGCCGGCTGCATCGCCTTTTCCCCGCTGGCGCAGGGCATGTTGACCGATCGGTACCTCAACGGGATCCCGGCCGACTCGCGTGCTGCCACGGGTGGCGCGCTGCAGGCCGGCTCGATCACCGAGGAGCGCCTTGCCAAGGTGCGTGCCCTCGGCGACATCGCCGAGCGTCGCGGCCAATCGCTCGCTCAATTGGCCCTGGTGTGGGCGCTTCGCGACCCGAGAATGACCTCGCTGGTGATCGGCGCAAGCAGCGTCGGGCAACTCGACGCCAACGTCGCCGCATTGGAAAACATGTCGTTGTCAAATGACGACCTGGCCGAGATCGACGAGTACGCCGTCGAGGCCGACATCAATCTCTGGAAGCGCTCGAGCGACCAGTAACGCCGCTGCGAGGCGCATCGGTAGGGTACGCGCATCGCCGACCTCGCCCGGAGCTGAACCATGCCGATCGAACTTCCCACCACGATGCGACAGATCAGGTCGCTGATCACCGCCGACGGGCGTCTCGAGTTGTCGATCGCCACGATCGATATGCCCCAACCGCAAGCGCACGAAGTCCGCGTGCGGATCGAGGCTGCGCCGATCAATCCGTCCGATCTGGGGCTGCTGTTGTCGACGGCCGATCTCGACACCGCCACGACATCCGGCACGGCCGACAACCCCGTCGTCACTGCCACGATTCCGCCACAGACGATGCGCGGATTGGCGGGCCGCACCGGGCAGTCGATGCCCGTCGGTAACGAGGGTGCCGGCGTCGTGGTGGCCGCGGGCTCGTCCGAGGAGGCACAAGCGCTCGATGGTCGCACGGTGGCAATCATCGGTGGCGCGACCTATTCGCAGTACCGCTGTGTACCCGCCGCGCTGTGCCTTCCCCTGCCAGATGGCACCGATCCTGCCGATGGCGCGTCATGTTTCGTCAATCCGCTCACGGCACTCGGAATGGTCGAAACCATGACCATGGAAGGTCACAGGGCCTTGGTCCATACCGCGGCGGCCTCGAACCTCGGTCAGATGCTGCAACGCATCTGCCTCGCCGACGGGGTGCCGCTTGTCAACATCGTGCGCAAATCGGAGCAGGAGGACATCCTTCGCGCCCTGGGCGCCACCCACGTGTGCAACTCCACATCGCCAACGTTCACCGAGGATCTGACCAAGGCACTCATCGACACCGGCGCGACGATTGCCTTCGATGCAATCGGCGGTGGCCGGGTGGCCGGCCAGATCCTGGCCTGTATGGAAGCTGCGGCGAGCGCCAATGCCACCGAGTACAGCAGGTACGGATCCGACGTGCACAAGCAGGTCTACATCTATGGTGCTCTCGATCGGAGCGCGACGGAGTTCACTCGCAACTTCGGCATGGCCTGGAGTGTCGGCGGTTGGCTGCTGACCCCCTTCCTGGGCAAGCTCGGTCTCGAAGGTATGCAGCGGTTGCGCGCCAGGGTGGTGGCCGAACTGACCACCACCTTTGCCAGTCACTACACCGACGAGGTCTCCCTCGCCGGTGCGCTGAGTATTGATGCCATCAGGACCTATGCCCGTCAGGCCACCGGCCAGAAGTTTCTCATCCGGCCGGCGACCTGACCGCGGTTGGGCTCAGGCTGCAATGGCCAATCCGCTGAGCATCTGATCGAGCACTTCTTGACCGGGCTCTGCCGGCACGGTCACCGAGGAGAAGGTACGGATCTGCTCGAAGGCACGGGCGACATGCGACGCGCCGATCACCGGCGTGTGGCAACCGGCAATGTTGGTAACGCCCAGCGATTCGATGCGGCTCACCGAGCGCTGATACTTCGCATCGTCGAGCATCGCGTGCCACGGGCTGATGTACTGGTGGAACATCGCCATGCCGTCGTGCCAGAAGCTCGGGTCGATCTCATCGACATTGCGACTGAGCGTAAGCAGTGGCGCCGCAGGTTGTGCATTTCGATGCCGCCACAGCATTTCACCGGCGGATCGCGGCGTTGCCATGGGAGATGCGCAGCCGCTTCGAGGCCATCGAGAGTCGCGCGGCCAATGACGCGCCGGCGGCGAGGGGGATGCTCGAAAAGCTCCAGCCCGAACTCGACCGGCTCGGCCTGATCGATCTGGCCCCAACGCGGCCGACGGCTGGGCGACATCCTCGCCACCACCGACTGAACCATCAGCGGATTTGGGCGCCACCCAGGCATGTTCATTTGCTCTCCGGATGCTCTAATCGGGTCATGTCACGAGTGTTGTTCACCGGCGGATCCATCATCACCTTCCGGGGGCCACCGGCCACCTCCCTGGCCATCGACGGCGACCGGATCGTGGCCATCGGTGATGAGGCGGTGTCGTGGTCGGCGTCGTTCGACGAGGTGGTGCATCTCGATGGTCGCGTCCTGGCACCGGCATTTCGTGATGGTCATGCCCATCCTCTGCACGGTGGAATCAACCGCAACGGGCTCAACCTCACCGGTGTCGCGTCCTTCGATGTGGTGATCGAAAGGGTGCGTCGGTGGGCCGAGACGCACCCCACGGACCCCTGGATCGTCGGGCATTGCTACGCACCGCCGTTGCTGCCCGGCGGCCTCGGCCAGGCCGAGTGGCTCGACGTTGCGTGCAGCGACCGCCCCGTGGTGCTGTTCCCCACCGACTATCACGCCCTGTGGGCCAACAGCATGGCACTTGCTATATCGGGGGTCACTGTGTCGACGCCTGATCCCGACCTCGGCACCATCGTGCGCCACGCAGATGGACGACCGATCGGCATGCTGCTGGAGCACGGAGCGATGGAACTCGTTGAGCGGCACATGCCACCCGTCAGCAGGGCAAGCCGCGAGCGTGGCTTGATCGAGGCGATGCACGCGCTGACGAGCGAAGGCATCGTCTGGGCCCAAGATGCGCTGGTAGGACTCGACGAACTCGAGGTGTACGCCGACGGTGCGCGCCGCGGGCTGCTGACTTGCCGGATCAACGCAGCTTTCAAGGCGGACCCGGTGATCTGGATGGCTCAACGATCTGGGTTTGTCGAAGCGCGACACGCGCTCGAGGTCGATGTCGCGGCGTCCTCACTGAGCGCACGGACGGTGAAGTTCTTCGCCGACGGCGTGATCGAGGCCGGAACCGCCTTCCTGCTCGAACCATACGAGGACACGCCACACTCGTGCGGTTTGCCGAATTGGTCGGCGCATGGCCTGAAAGAGGCGGTTCGGGCGTTCGACGCCGACGGCTTCCAGATCCATATCCACGCCATTGGCGACGGTGGTGTGCGCATGGCGCTCGACGCCATCGAGCACGCCACGCGTGTCAACGGACCGCGCGACCGCCGGCCGGTGATCGCTCACACCCAACTGGTCCATCCGGCGGATCGGGCCCGGTTTGCGACACTTGGTGTGATTGCCAATTTCGAGCCGTTGTGGGCATGCCTCGACGACTCGCAGGTCGACCTGACGGTGCCACGCCTCGGGCCAGAGCGCAGTGCGCTGCAGTACCCAATCGCCACGCTGGCCGGGCTCGGCGCTCCGGTCAGTTT
>JAYTZE010000472.1:0-3187 GCA_043742385.1 Ilumatobacteraceae bacterium | reverse complement strand
ATTGGAAGCACGCGGACGCGAAGCCGAGCGGGATGCCGAGTAGGACGAAGATCGGGTAGCTCGGCGCGGCGGAGAACACGAGGAGCATGGCGCTGAAGCCGGCGACGACCAGTGCAAGCGTCCGTCGCGGGTTCGGCGTGATGCCGGCGGCGTAGATGCCGCCGAGGATCGATCCGATTGCGCTGACGCTCATCGCTGTCCCGACGGCGCCTGCTCCTCGATCGAACCCGAACCGCACCATCGACGGGAATGTGGTCTGGAAGTTGAGGGCGACCAGCCCCACGACCGCCATCACCACGAGCGGGCGACGCACGTCGGGGCGGTGCCGAACGTAGGCGACGGCCGCTCGCAAGTTGCCACCGGCTCGGGTACCGATCGGCCGAGGAACGAGCCGGCCGCGGCTGATGCTCGCCAGGGCGATGAACACGGCTGCGTACGACACAGCGTTGGCGTAGAAACAGGAGGCGACGCCGGTGACCGCCACCATCGCACCGCCGAGCGCCGGGCCGACGAGCCGTGACACCGACATGATGGTGCTGTTGGCGGCCACGGCGCTCGGCAGGTCGTCACGTCCGACGAGCTGGAACAGGAGGGCCTGCATCGCCGGTCGCTCGACGGCCAGCACCAGACCGGACAGCAAGGTGAGGGCGTAGATCACCCAGAGGTCAGCGGTCCCGGTGGACACGATGAGGCCGAACGCCAGTGCCAGGGCTGCTGACACGGCGGACGTCATCAGCAGCAGCCGGCGGTTGTCGACTCTGTCGGCGAGCACGCCGGCCGGCGCTCCGAGGAGGAGCAGCGGTAGGAACTGCAGCGCCACGGCGATGCCGAGGCGATCGCTGCGGCCGGTGAGGTCGAGCACCAGCCAGGTGACTGCGAGCGCCTGGAGCCAGGTTCCGACGCTGGAGATCACTTGACCGGCGAAGTAGCGCCGGAAGTTGGCGTGCTCGAAGGCGACGAAGCGCTGCATCACGAGTCCTGCCGGATCAGCAGCGCGGTCCCGATCGCGACGGCGGCGGCAGCCCAGCAGCCGATGACCGCCGCGTTGCCCACGTTGGAGAAGGCGGCAGCAAGGGTCTCGGGCGTGTCGGCGGCGGAACGGGTGCCGAGCAGGCCGTGGGCGGCGGCGAACGGCAGCAAACGGGAGACGGTGGCGGGGACGATGCCTCGCACGAGGGTCTCGACGGCGAGCGCCCAGACGAGAACGGAGGTCACTGCTGCGGCACTGTGGCGCACGATGAGGCCGACACCGAGGCCGAGCACCGATGCGAGCGTGGTGAGCACGAGTGCCCAGGCCACACCCGTGACCGCTCCCGACGTGTCGCCGGTGTCCATCCCGCTGGCGATGCCGCCGACGAGTCCGCCGACGATGCCGAGGGCGCCCATGGCGAACCCGAGCACTGCGGCGATGCACGCCTTCGCCCCGACGATGATCGGCTTCGACGGACGGGCGGTGAGTGCGCCGGCGAGCGTGCCGTGTTGCACCTCCGACGTGAACAGCAGGGTGCCGGCGACGACGGCGAACAGCGTCGTGAGCCAGGTGGACACGAGGAACGTGTTCCCGATGGTGAAGGGCAGGTGGTCGTACGGGTCGGTCTTGACGACCGCGCCGAGGATCAGCGACATGCCGACACCGATCACGATGGACAGGCCGACGAAGATCGGAGTCGCCCGGACGGAGCCGAGCTTGATCCACTCGCTGCGGATGGCGGCCCTGAGGTCGCGGACGATGGGCGACGGGGATGAGGTGGGACGGAGGAATGTGGTGGTGTTCATCGGAGGTCCTTTCGGGGTGGTGTCGGGTCAGGCGGCGGCGTAGCGGACGGCGTCGCCAGTGAGGTCGAGGAGGATGTCCTCGAGGTTGAGGGAGCGGTCGCGGTCGAGGGTCTCGGCCAGCGGCTCGGCAGTGATGAGGCGGCCGTTGCCGACGACCACCAGGTCGTGGGCGAAGGTGGCGAGCTCCGCAATGAAATGGCTGGAGACGAACACGGTGCCGCCGGCGTTGGCGAAGTCGGTGAGCATCGTGCGGAGCCAGCGGATGCCGTTGGGGTCGAGGCCGTTGGCGGGCTCGTCCAGCATCAGCACCTCCGGGTCCCCGAGCAGCGCGCCGGCGATGGCGAGGCGCTGACGCATGCCAAGCGAGAACCCGCCCACTCGTTGGTTGGCGGCCGTGTCCAGGCCGACGAGGTGCAGAACCGAGTCGACGCGGGCGTCGGGCAGCGAACTGATTGCGGCGATGGCCCGGAGGTGGTTGCGAGCCGAGCGGCCGGGGTGCATCGCCCTGGCGTCGAGCACCACGCCGACGGTGCGGGCCGGGTCGCGGAGCTCGGCGTAGTTCAAGGCGCTGAAGGTGACCGTGCCGGCGTCGGGCCGGGCGAGGCCGACCATCATGCGCATCGTGGTCGACTTGCCGGCACCGTTCGGGCCGACGAAGCCGGTGATTCGCCCGGCAGTGAGCTCGAACGACAGGTCGTCGACGACCGTGCGCTTGCCGTAGGACTTGGTGAGATGGGAAACGGTGATCATGAGGTGCTCCTCGTGTCGGGGGTCGGGGTGACCGGGGTGATGGAGATCAACTCGGCGTTGATCGATGCCAGGTACGCCACGAGGCCGTGCAGGTGCGAGGCGTCACGAACGAAGCCGGTGAGGCGGGTGAGACCGGTCTCGTCGTGGTCGACGGTGAAGTCGTCCAGGAAGGGATCGAGCAAGCGGCCGCCGAGGCGGCCCCGCAGCACGATCTCGTGGGTGTGTACGTCGGGCATGCCAGTACGGTCACACGGGTCCGGGTGAATGGGCTTCACCTCATCGGCGATTCACCCGGGTGAAGGCCCGCTATGTTCGCCCGGTGGGCGAACGGTCGAATTCCAACCTGGCGGCCACCAAGCTGCGCCCGCCGGTGCCCCCGTCCCGGCTGGTCGAGCGTGCCCGGCTGGGCGCCGTCTTGGACGAGGCCGACGCTGCCGACGTGCCCCTCGTGCTGGTCAGTGCGCCGGCCGGCTCCGGCAAGTCGACGCTCGTAGCGGGGTGGGCGGCCACGCACCCGGGTGCGGTGGCGTGGCTGCAGCTGGAGGAGTCCGACGCCGATCCAGCACGCTTCTGGGTGTCGGTCACGACTGCGATCGGTCGCACTAACCCGGAGGTCGCCGCTCACCTGGAACCGCTGGTGGCCGGTTCGCTCGGGGCCGGC
>JAYTZE010000471.1:0-6283 GCA_043742385.1 Ilumatobacteraceae bacterium | reverse complement strand
CGCTGATCGAACTGCTGATCCACAGCACGGTCCCGCCGCCGAACAGGGCGACGAGATACACGCGATAGGCAGCGTCGAACCACTCGATGTCGCCAAGGCGGTGGCGCTTGCGCCGACGCCGGAGGTCGAGGAGTACGTCGAGCGAGAGTTCACTCACCGGTTGCGGCTTCACGGTTCGGGTCCGCTGACCAGCCCGACCAGCTCGCCACGTACAGCCGTGGGGTCCCGAGACCCGCATGCTCCATTGCCAACACATTCATGCACGCGCTGACACCCGAGCCGCAATAGGTAACCGTCTCGACTCCGTCGTCGATGCCCAGACTGCGGTAGTGGGTGCGGAGTTCGTCGACCGGTCGCAGCGTGGTGCCTGCGCCGATCACCGCCGACCATGGCGCGCTGCGGGCACCCGGGATGTGGCCGGCAATCTTGTCGATCTGGGCGATCTCGCCGACGAATCGCTCGTGCGAGCGGGCGTCGATGGCGGCACCACCTGCGGCGACGATTCGCTCGACATCGTCTGCGTTGGCCAGACGATCGAGCGGCCAGTCAGTGGCACTGAACTCGACGCGTACCGGATTTCGTGCGGGACCAGACTCGATCGAGCCGGTCCACTCACCCAGACCACCAACGAGCACGGCGGCGTCGCAACCGAGCATCCGCAGCATCACGACGATGCGGCCGGCAGTTAATCCGCCGGTGTCGTCATAGGCGATGACGAGCGTGTTGTTGCCGATACCCAATGAACCCATCGCCGAAGCGAACGTGGCAGGCGTCGGAAACGGATGGCGGCCTTGCGTCGCGGGCTGATCGTCGGCCGCGAGTTGATGGTCGAGATCGACCCACACCGCGCCGGCAATGTGACCTGCCTCGAATGCGGCCCGGCCATCGCGGCCATCGAGATACCAGCGCACGTCGGCCAATACCGCTTCGGGATGCGCAGCCACGAAATCGGCATCGACGAACGGCGGAATCATTGGACATCTCGTTCTGCTAGGGCCGCAGCCTGGGCCAACACGTCGCGCAGCGGGCGACCGAGCGCGGCTGCTGCAGCCGCGGCATCGTCGTACTCGACCTTCACCCGGCCGAGTGCCACCTTGGCGCGCACCGTGTGGCCATCGACGATCACCTGGCGCTCAGTGCGATGTTGCGGCCAGCGTCGGGCTTCGGTGCAACGGAGGCCGAGCGATCCGGTCTCACGAAGCAACAGTGCTCCGATCAACGGCGATGCCGACGGATCGCACAGCGCGTGGACGGTGTGTGCCGGGCGCCCCTTCTTCATCACGATCGGTGTGGCCCACGCATCGTGCGCGCCCGCAGCAATCAGCGATGCAATGGTGTGAGCAATCACCTCGCCAGTGGCATCGTCGACGTTGGTCTCGAGTAGCTGCACCGGCTGGCCGGGCTCGGGCATCACGTTGGCCGATACGGCATCACCGATGACGACCTGCACCACGTTGGGACGGCCGGGAATGTCGGCGCTGCCGGCGCCGTATCCGACCGATGTCACGTTGAACGCCGGCATCGGGCCGAATTCGTCGGCCAGTGCACACATCAGCGCCACGCCGGTGGGCGTTGCCAGTTCCTTGCGATCGTCGATGCCGCGGCTCGGTGCATTGCGGCGCGCCAGCAGTTCGGTGACGGCCGGGGCCGGGTTGGGTAGCTGGCCGTGTGCTGCCAGCACCGTGCCCTCGCCGACAGTGATCGAACTGCAGACGATGCGCTCGACGCCGAGTGACTCCAACGCCGCGCATGTGCCGACGATGTCGACGATTGCGTCGACCGAGCCGACCTCGTGGAACTCGACGTCGTCGGCGGGCATGCGATGCATCTTGCCCTCGACATCGGCGAGAATCGCGAACGTTCGCTGCGCTCGGTTGCGAACCTGTTCGGGTAGATCGGCGGCGTCGATGAGGTCGCGAATCGCCCGGTAGCCGCGATGGTGATGATCGTCATGGTCGTGCTGACCGTCGAGCACGACGAGCGCTTGCGTTGCCGCGACCCCGCAGCGCATCACATCCTCGAACGTCAACGCGTATCCGTCGAGGTCGAGCCGGCCGACCAGGTCGGCGATCAACCCAGAGTCGGCACCCGCATCGACCAAGGCCGCCATGGTCATGTCGCCGGCGGTGCCGGCAAAGCAGTGGAACCACGCGGTTCGAGTCACTGCATCATTCTGGCGATCGCGCACGCTGCTCCAAACCCGTTGTCGATACCCACCACTGTGACGCCGCTGGCGCACGATGCGTGCATCGCCAGCAACGCGGTGATTCCATCGAAGCTCGTCCCGTAGCCGACGCTGGTCGGCACAGCGATCACAGGTCCACGGGTCAGGCCGCCGATCACGCTGGCCAACGCTCCTTCCATTCCGGCGACTACGACCACGGCGTCGGCGGAGGTGATGCGGTCGAGGTGGGCCAGCAGCCGATGCAACCCCGAGACGCCGATGTCGGTCAGCCGATCAGGCTCGAAGCCGTAGGCCCGAAGCGTCAGCACGCATTCGTCGACGATCGAACCATCGCTGGTACCCGCGCTGGCGACGAGGACCCGGGCCGAGCGGTGCACGGCTGGACGTCGCCACAACATTGCGCCCGTCGCTTGCTCGCCCGGCCCGAACGAGGCGGACAAGGCATCGATCTGTGCAGTGTCGGCCCGCGTCAACAGCACCGGCCCGACGCCGTTGGTCAACAGCTCGCCGACAATCGCAACACACTGCTCGACGGTCTTGCCACGGCCATAGATCGCCTCGGGCATGCCTTGCCGCAGCGAGCGGTGGTGGTCGACCAACGTATCGCCGACCTCGGCGAACGGCAGCCGCCGTAGACGCTCGACGGCGTCGTCGGGGTCGAGCGCGCCGCTGCTGACATCGTCGATCAGTTTTCGCAGCGTCGGTTCGTCCACCCGCCCATTGTGGCGGCGATCAGCTCCCAGTATCGAGCGCGTCGAGAAATGTCGGGCCGGGTATCCGCAGAACGTGTCCGGCGGCGGTGCAACGAACGGTGGCGGTGCGGGGCACGCTGTACAAGACACCGAGCTCGCCGAACGAGTCGCCGGCACGCAGGACCCGTATGAAATCCGGGGTCATACCGAAGTGACTGATCAGCACATCGTAGGTGCCGTCGACGATGAAGAAGACGTCGCTTCCGTACTCGCCTTGCCTCACGATCGTCTCGCCGACGTCGACACGTTCACGTTGTGTCGCGTCGGCGAGTTCGCGTAGCCCGGCGGGTGTCACAAAGCGCAGCGATGGGATGGTGCCGAGCAGCGAACTGATCGGTTGCGAACGATGGCTGATCGTTGATGGATCGTGCATGTCCGACATCAGCACCACGCTTGGCTTGCCGAACGCGGACCGCATCTGCCCGTACCACGAGCGAGCGAGCACAGCACTCCCGGTGACCGTGCCAAGTTCGGGATTGCCAAGTTCGGGACTAAAGGTGGGACTCTCGGTGTTACCGGTCATAAGGCTCTGCAGAAAGAGCACGGACCAATAGCCTGTGATACGTGATTGGCCCCACAACTCGCGTCGGCTTCCTCGGGCCGCTCGGCACGTTCACCGAGCAGGCGCTGAAATCGCAGCCCGATCTGGCTGCGGCCGAGCATGTGCTGTACCGCACCATGCCCGACGTGCTCGATGCCGTCGAGTCGGGCGACCTCGACGTGGGCTTCGTGGCCATCGAGAACTCGATCGAGGGCACGGTCAATCTCACGCAAGACGAGTTGGCATTCAGCCACGAACTGCTGATCCAGCGTGAGGTGGTGCTCGACATCGAACACTGTCTGCTTGCCAAGCCCGGAACCACGTTGGCCGATGTGAAGGCGGTGTTGTCGATTCCCATCGCCACGGCGCAATGCCACGCTTACGTGCGCGCCAAGTTGCCGTTGGCCCAACTGCGGGCGGCCAACTCGACTGCCGAGGCGGCGCGGACCGTCAGCGAAGAAGCCGGGACGGGCTCTGCGGCGATTGCACCGCGGATTGCAGGCGACGTATACGGCCTGGCCGTGCTGGCCGAAGACATCGCCGACCATCCTGGCAACCAGACCCGCTTCGTGGTTGTCGCGCGGTCGGGCATTCCGGCTCGCACCGGTCACGATCGCACCGGGCTGGTGATCTACCAGCGCGCCGACGAGCCCGGCAGCTTGATCTCGATCCTGCAGGAGTTCGCGGCACGGCGCATCAACCTGTCGAATCTGCTGTCGCGGCCGACCAAGGACGGTGGCCTTGGCGACTACTGCTTCGTGATCTATGCCGATGGCCACATCGCCGACGAGTTGCTCGCCGATGCCGTGCGGTCGCTGCGGGCCAAGCAGGGCAAGGTCAAGTTCCTCGGTTCGTATCCGGCTGCAGGCGATCACGCCCACACCGCGCGCGAACATGCCGACGCCAGATGGCGCGAAGCCGACGACTGGGTCGAGTCGCTGCGCCGCCAGATCGACTGACCGCCGAGTCCCTGTCCGAGTGTTTCCGGCCCGGCCTACGGCCGAACGAGTGTCTCGCGCCCACCCGGGCGGGACGCAGACACTCCTTCGGGTCTGCTAGGAACGGTTTGTGGACTCATTCGATGTGATCGTCCTGGGCACTGGTGCGTCCGGTCTCACCGCCGCGGTGACCGCTGCGGGGCACGGTGCGTTGGTCGGTCTGTTCGAGAAAGGTGACGAGGTCGGCGGCACCTCGGCCAGGTCGGGCGGGATGATCTGGATCCCGTGCAACCATCAGATGAGCGAGTTCGGCCTCGAGGATTCCCGCGAGGAGGCCCTTGCGTATCTGCATTCGTTGTCGCACGGCATGATCCTCGACGACCTCGCCGAAGCGTTCGTCGACGGTGGCCCGCAGATGCTGCGATGGCTGGAAGACAACACCCCGGTAACGTTCGGCGTTGTCGAGGGATTTCCCGACTATCACCCCGAGCACCCCGGCGGCAAGACCGGTGGTGGTCGCTCGTTGGAGTGCCCGCTGTTTGCGTTCGGCGAACTCGGCCCGTGGGCCGACCGGGTCGTGCAGGGCTACCAGATGGGCAAGCACCTGGTGATGAACGAGACAACGCTGGGCAAGGGCACCACCGACCAGATCGATCCCGCTGAGGCTCGTCGCCGTCAGGAGGGTGATCTGCGCGGCTGCGGGCAGGCGTTGGTCGGCCGGCTGCTGAAGGGTTGTCTCGATCGTCAGATCGTGCCGCACACCGGTCATCGTGCCGTTCGGCTGATGGTCGATGACGGTCGTGTTGTCGGAGTCGAGTTCGAGGTTGGCGGCGAGACACGCCGGGTGGAGGCCCGCCGCGGCGTGGTGCTGGCGACCGGCGGATTCGATTGGGATCCCGAGCTTGTTCGCAGCTTCATCCGCGGTCCCCTCGAGCGCAGCGTTGCCGTCGGGACCAACACCGGCGACGGGTTGAAGATGGCGATGCGAATCGGTGCCGCGCTGGGCAACATGCGTGAGGCGTGGTGGGTGCCGATCATGGATGTCTCCGACGACGATGCTCCGTCGTTCCCATGGCTGGTCAACCGCGAGCGCACCCGTCCTCGCTCGATCATCGTCAACGGCGGCGGGCGGCGGTTCACCAACGAGGCGGTCAACTACAACGCGTTCGGCGCGGCCTTCCACGAGATGAACACCACCACGTTCGAGTACGCCAACATGCCGGCCTGGTTGTTGTTCGACCAGTTGTATGCGACGCAGTACGGACTCGCCGGTCGGTTCCGCGGCGAAGGCCCGGTGCCATCGTGGATCATTCACGCGCCCACCCTGGCCGCGCTCGGCGAGAAACTCGGCATGCCTGCCGGCGCGCTCGACGACACCGTCGCCCGTTGGAACGCGATCTGTGCCGACGGCGATGACCCCGACTTCGGTCGCGGTCGAAGCGTCAACGACCGGTGGTGGGGTGATGCGCAGCGACAGGGTGTCGATGCCACGCTGGGACCGATCGAGTCGGGCCCGTTCTACGCAGTCGAAGTCCATCCTGGAGCGTTGGGCACCAAAGGTGGGCCGCGTACCACCGCCGATGGGCAGGTGATTGACCTCGACGGCGCCCCGATCGGCGGGCTGTACGCCGCCGGCAACGTGATGGCCTCGGCGATGGGCATGACCTACGGCGGTGGCGGTGGGACCCTGGCGCCCGGCATGGTGTTCGGCTTTCTGGCCGGTCGCCACGCCGCCACGACCTAGTTATCGAGGTCACGACCGCTGCCGCGGCTGGCTAGCCTCGAACCCGGAACGGTGGCAGAGCGGCCAAATGCATCCGCCTTGAAAGCGGAAGGGTGTCAAAGCCCCGGGGGTTCAAATCCCTCC
>JAYTZE010000470.1:0-6287 GCA_043742385.1 Ilumatobacteraceae bacterium | reverse complement strand
AGGTCGTAGTGCTCGAGGTAGGGCTCGTACGCGGCCAGCGACGGCGCCAACGGCGTGGCTGTTGCGTCGAAGTTGACGAACAGGAAGCCGAGCCATGCCTCGACCTGCAGATTCGGAAGCCCCCAGTCCGATTTGGTGAACCCACCGGTTCTCTCCATGGCCGGCGCGCCCAGCAACCGGCCGTCGAGCCCATACACCCATTGGTGGTACGGGCAGGTGAAGGTTCCGCAGCTGCCGCTGCCGTCGACGATCTGCATGCCCCGGTGCTGGCAGATGGCCGAGAAGGCATAGACGACGCCATTCTTGGCCCGAGCGATGATCAGCCGTTCACCGTTGACCGTCGCGGTGATGTAGTCGCCGGGGTTGGCAATCTGGTCGACGCGGCCGACACACAGCCACTCGTGGTCGAAGAGGGCGGCGCGTTCGAAGTCGAGGAACTCGTCGGTGGTGTAGCACGCCGCGGGTAGGGTGCAAGCCTTGTCGACATCGAGTACCGACTCGTCGAACGAGACCAGGAGATCGGTCGTCAGCACGGACTGATCGGTCATCGGGATCCACCCTTTCTGGGGTTTGTGCCTCGTGGAGCATTGGTTTCGGCTGTCGGATCGTTCATAGCGACCGCATCCGCCCACACCTCGCCGAAGCAGCGTGCCTGTGGCCAGGTGTTCACGCTGGCTGTGCCTCGTCGGCAGCGCCATATCCGCCGCCTCCCGGCAGCTCGAGGCTGACGCGATCACCCGGTTGCAGCGTGATGCGCTGTTGCGTGCGGACGGCCTCGCCGTTGACGGTGAACGAGCCGGCAGCACCGGGCTCTCCACCAAAGATGCCTTCCGGTGGAACAGCGAGCCGAGAGGTAACCGCGTTCAACTGCCAGGGACGCGTGGTGTCGACACTGAACTCGACCGTCTGGCCCATCCCGCCGATCTGCTGGCCGCGCCCGCCGCTACCTGTACGCAACGACTTGCGGTGGAAGCGGATTGGTGCCGATGCCTCGACCACCTCGACTGGCACCGCGGCGACACCGGTGGGGTACGAACACGCCGACAATCCCGGTTTGTGAGCACGAGCACCCACACCACCCGCGTACGTGAACATTGCCGTGATGAACGGTCGGCCGTCGTCGTGGTTGCCCGACACCTGCATGGTCCACACGGCCCCGCTGCCCTCGGCCATCGCTTGCTCCGGCTTGATCTGGGCCAGCGCCTTCAGGAGCGCGTTGGGAAGGAACATGCCCACCACGTGGCGCGCCGTGCACGGCTGCGGCGACACGGCGTTGACGATCGAGCCGACGGGTGCTTCGACCAAGATCGGTGCCAGGCTGCCGTGATTGTTCGGCAACTCGGGGTTCAGCACCGATCGCACCGCGAACGTCGTGTAGGCGTGCGTGTAGTTCTTGACGACGTTGATGCCGTAGGGGCTTGCGCCCGACGAGCCCGCGTAGTCGACCAGGATCTCGCCTGCCACCGGATCCACGGTGATCGCGCAGACGATGTCGATGCGGCTGCCGTCGGCGAGGTCGAGCTCGGCGCTGGCGTGGTAGGTGCCTGCCGGCAGTTCACGAATCGTGGCGCGTGTCGCGGCTTCGCTGCGTTCGATGATCTCGTCGGCCAGCGACTCGATATCGTCGAGGCTGTGCTGTGCGCACAGGCTCAGCAGTCGTTGCGCGCCGACCTCCCCTGAAGCCATTTGGGCATGTAGGTCGCCCGACATGTGATCGGGCTGACGCACATTGCTGAGAATGAACCGCCACACGTCGGCATTGCGCTGGCGGGCGTTCATCAGCTTGCAGATGGGAATCCACAAGCCCTCCTCGAACACGTCGCGTGCCCCGGCGCCGATGCCGTAGCCGCCGACATCGGTGTGGTGGATCGTCGAGCCGAAGAAGGCGATGGCCTTGCCGTTGCGAAACACCGGGTACAGCACCGTGACATCGAGCAGTTGGCCGGCGGTCTTGTACGGATCGTTGGTGATCAACACATCGCCCTCGACGAGCGAGTCCGGTGGGTACTCCTCCAGCACCGCAGTGGCGGCGCGGGCGAGTGAGTTGATGTGCCCTGGCGTGCCTGTGACCGCCTGCGCAACCATGCGGCCGCGCTGATCGAACACGGCGTTGGCCAGGTCGCCGGCCTCACGCACGATGGGCGAGAACGCTGCACGCTGCAATGCCCTGGCCTGTTCGTTGACGGTGGCGATGAGGCTCTGCCACAACACCTCGAGCTCGATCGGATCGAAGGCCATCAGCTGCTCCGCTCGGCGATCAGCGAGCCGTCGTCGGCAACGTCGACGAGCCAGCCGGGTCGAATCACCGTGGTGGTTTCACGCTCCTCGACGATTGCTGGCCCGGCCAAGTGCTGTCCGCGGCCGAGGTCTGTGCGGCGATAGACCGGGGTGTCGACCGCCGGCGCCATGCGGTCGAAGCGCACGCTGCGAAATGTGTGCGGCTTGCCGTGAACCTCGCCGACTTCGGCGATCGGCTCGACCGTGTCGGCGTTGGCGTACGCCGACAGTCGCCATGTGACCGCCTCGACGGCCACGTCGGGAATGGTCAGGCCGTAGATCCGTCGGTAGTCGCTCTCGAAGCGGTCGACGACCTCGCCGTCGGTCGCCGGCCATTGGTCGCCGTCGCCGACCCAGATGGTGAGCTCGTTGCCCTGGCCTAGATATCGGGCATCGAGTCCGTAGCGGAATCGGATGCGATCACCGGGCACACCAGCTGCGGCCAGCACCCGGCGACCCTCCTCGCGGAGATCGTCGAGCAGACGGTCGCGTTCTTGATGGGAGATCTCGGACAACGAGCGGACCATCGAGCGAGCCAGATCGATTCGCACGGGCGACACAAGCGTGCCGAACGCGCTGAGCACGCTGGCGTTGACGGGGAAGATCACCCGCGGTGAATCGAGCAGTTCGGCGACTCCGCAGGCGTGAATGGGCCCGGCCCCGCCAAAGGCGAGCAGGGTGACACCACGGAGGTCCTCGCCCTGCTCGACCGCGTGCATTCGGGCCGCTGCAGCCATGTTCTGGTTGACGAGCTCGTGAATGCCGGCGGCCGTATCGCCAGTCGGCAGTCCGAGGCCGGCGGCAACGGATTCAAGAGCGGCTGCGTTGGCCGCGAGATCCAGTTGCATGTCACCGCCAAGGAAGTAGCCGGCGTCGAGCATGCCCAGGGCGAGGTCGGCGTCGGTGACGGCGGCCTTGAGGCCACCGCGGCCATAGCAGGCTGGGCCCGGATCGGCACCGGACGATTCGGGACCGACCTTCAGCAGACCGAGCTCGTCGATGCGGGCCAGACTGCCGCCACCGGCGCCGATCTCGACCAGGTCGACCGACGGGACAGACACGGGGAACCCGGAGCCCTTCTTGAAGCGGTAGATGCGGGCCACCTCGAAGCTGTTGGTGATCTGCGGCTCGCCGCCGATGATCAGGCACGACTTCGCCGTGGTGCCGCCCATGTCGAAGCACAGCAAGCGGTCCTCCTCCAAGCGGCGCGCGAACCAGCTGCCTGCCAATGCCCCGGCCGCGGGACCGCTTTCGACCAGACGGATCGGGGCACGCGCTGCGTCGTCGGCCGAGACAACACCACCGTTCGACAACATCATCAGTACCGACCCGCCGAAGCCTTCGGCGGCGAGCCACTTCTGCAACTCATCGAGGTACGGGCCGATGACCGGCATGGTGGCCGCGTTGCAGGCCGTCGTGATCATCCGCGGATACTCACGAATCTGCGGTGAGATCTCAGCGGAGATGCACACGGGCACGCCAAGCTCGCGACGCAGGTGATCGGCAATCAGTCGTTCGTTGGCCGGGTTGGCGTAGGCGTTGATCAGACACACGCCAGCCGACTCGACCTTGGCCTCGCGCAGCTCGGTCGCGATCCTGTCGAGGTCGGCAACGGATGGGATCTCGATCACATCGCCGGCGGGGTTGGTGCGTTCGGCGATCTCGACGATGCGATCGCGCGGCACCGGAGGACTCGGAAACTCGATCTGCAGGTCGTACATGTCGTACCGATGCTCGTCGCGGATCAGCATCGTGTCGCCGAAGCCCTCGGTCGTGACAACTCCGGCGCGACCGATCTTGCCCTCGATCAATGCATTGGTGATGAGTGTCGTTGCGTGAACGATGGGCGCGGTGATCTCCGCAGGACGTACGCCGGCCTTCACCAGAAGTTGGCGCACGCCGGCGCGGACACCATCGAGCGGTGCGGCCGGCGTGGTGAGGGTCTTGTCGACGATCACCCGGCCGCGGGTCGCGTCGATCAGGACCACGTCAGTGAACGTGCCTCCGATATCGACGGCTAGGCGCCAGTCTGGCGAGGATGAGCTGTCAGCCATTGCGCAGATCCTCTCTCGGGGGAGCGAAGATGTCGAGAATCCAGACCTCGTTCAATTCGTCGTCGCCGATGAAGATGCTGTCGCCGTGCCACACGGATCGCGGTGCCAGGTAGATCTCGCCAGGCCCGAGAACCACTCGCTGCGGGTCGCCGGGCTCGCCGATGCGGAAGTCGAGCTTGCCGCGCACGATGATCCCGAACTGCTCCTGGTCGGTGTGGTGATGCAGGATGGATCCGGTCGCGCCGCCGCTGATGCGCCAAAAACACAGCTGCAGCAACTCGCCATTGATCACCCTGCGCCGGAAGCCGTCGCGGTCCGTTGCATTGAACAAGTCGTCGTCATAGAAGTAGCAGTACTGGTTGGTCAGGTCCATCGCCGGTCCCTTCTCGCCGTCATCACAACAGTTGATCGATCATGCGGCGTTCGACATCGTCGAGGTGGGCCTGTACCGCGCTGACGGTCGCCTTGCGCCGACCCGCCACCAGGGCGTCGGCTATCGCCCGATGTGCGGCCATCGACGAGGTGAGGATCTCGCTGACCTCGTGACGGTTGATCTCCGCGTACAGCAGCGACGCGAGTTCGTCGGAGTCGAACAACGCGCCGAGCGTCTTGCCGTAGACCTCTTGCAGCAGAGGATTGCCGCACGCGCGCGAGATCGCAGTGTGAAAAGCGCGGTCGAACGTTCGGAACTCGTCGAGTTGCTTGGTGGCGCGAGCGGCCAGTTCGGCGATCTCGGCTCGCTCGGCTGCATCGGCGCGGCGCGCGGCCAGCTCCGACATCGCCGGCTCGATCGTGCGTCGTACTTCGAACAACTGACGTACCAGCGCCTTGCGTTCGTCGAGTGTTGCGGAATCCCCCTTCAGCCGAATCTCGGGAAGGCGCTCGGCGACGACGGGTCGGTTGCCGCGACGCTCGAGATAGCCCGAAGCGGTCAGGCCTTGGATGGCCTCGCGCACCGATGTACGCGCAACCCCGAACTGCTCGCACAGCTGCCGTTCTGCTGGTACGGGGCTACCTGGTTGCAGCTCGCCGGTGCGGATGGCTTCGAGCAGCTGAGCCCGTATCTCCGAGGAGATGGTTCGCCGCTTGACCGGAGCAAACGGTGTGTTCATCGAGGTCCGACGGCGCGGCGATGGTTGTCGCACGGGACGGCACGGTTCGGTCCGCCGATCGCCATGTCGCCTCCTTCACATTTGATCTGGCACATTTGATCTGGCACATTTGATCTGGCACGCCTGGTCTGGTTGTCAGACCATAATCGATGGCGGGCGATCAGCCGTCGTCGGGGCCGTCGGGAACGACCATCACGCCTGCACAGGAGTTTGACATTCATCGTTAGTATACAAGTACAATACAAGTTGTGACTGACTGGAACCCGGAGCAACACCGCCGATTCGCAGCCGAACGAGCGCAGGCGTTTCACGATCTGCTGGCTCTCATCGAGCCGCGATCCGGCGAGCCGTCGATCTTGGTTGTGGGGCCTGGCGAACTGACTGCGCTCGCTGCCGGGAAACTCGATGTGAGCGAGATGATCGGCATCGACAATTCACGAGCGATGCTCGACGAGACGGTCGAGCATCGCTCCGCCTCGGTGCGATTCGAATACGGCGACATCGGTCAGTGGACCTCGTCTGCCGATGTCGATCTCGTAGTCGCGGCAGCCAGCTTGCAATGGCTTCCCAACCACATCGATGTGATCGAGCGGTGGCGGGCTGCACTACGGCCAGGTGGCCAGATCGCCATCCAAGTTCCTGCCAACGCCGACATGCCGTCACATGCGGTCGCACGCCGGGTCGCCGAGCGTGAGCCGTACCTTTCGCTGTTCGGCACCGACGGTCCGCCGATCGACCCGGTGCAGGCATATGTGCTGCAGCCCGAGGAGTACGCGCAGATTCTCTTCGACCTCGGCTTCGAGCGTCAGCACGTTCGACTGCAGGTCCATCCGCCTGTGCTGCC